>NZ_JACAEU010000040.1:0-12061 GCF_013388695.1 Fischerella sp. | reverse complement strand
GTGTACAGCAGCCGCTCGATGGTCTCGCCGCCCATTAGCGTCTTGTGAACGATCTCTGGCACGTCGGTGGGCTTAACTTTCTGGTATGAGAGGCGCTGCGGGTAAACTGTAATCAGCGGCCCACATTCGCAAAAGCCCGGACAGCCCGTGCCGACGACTTGAATCGCGGCATCCAGCCGCGCCTTGTTGATCTCCTCGCGCAGGCCGGCCAGCACTTTTTGACTGCCCAAGGCGCGGCAGCCGGTGCCGTCGCACACGCGCAGGCAAGGCTTGTTTTCGTCCCATGCGGCGGCAAGTGCAACCTGCCACGCTTGAAAGTCTGCCACAGACTGCAGGTGTGGGCGTTGGTCATTGGTCGTTGGTCGTTGGTCGGTTTCAGACCGCAACTTCATTCTTCTGCCTCCGCCCGCGTGATGTTTTTCAAAAGCCGATCAACTTTTTGCGGCGTCATCTGTCCAGAATATTCGCCGTCGGTCACGACAATCGGTCCCAAAGCGCACGCGCCCAGGCAATTGACCGTTTCCAGCGTGAATAGCCGGTCGCGTGTCGTGCTGCCAGCCTTGATGCCCAACCTGGTTTGCAGCCGATCGAGCACGTAGGGGCTGCCGCGCACGTGACAGGCCGTGCCCATGCACACGTGCAGGCAGTGTTTGCCTTTAGGCTTTAGACTGAAGGCATTATAAAACGTTGCCACGCTGTAGGCTTGCGACAGCGGCATGCCTAACCGCTCACAAGTTAGAATCAACGCCTCAGGCGGCAGGTAGCGATAATGCGCCTGGATGGCTTCCAACGCCGCGATGAGTGAGCCATCGCCTTGCGCTTCCTGGTTGATGATGTCGTTGATCTCACTGACGGAGATCGGCATAATATTTCTCCTTGTCCCCCTGTCTCCTTGTCCCCCTATCCCTCTGTCCCCTTGTCCCCCCCTCGCCCCCTCTCCCCCTCTCTTCCTATTGGGGCTAAATACATTTCTGCTGATAGTTCGCTTTGCTATGCTTTTGGCGATCGCACCCTGTTACGATCGCACCCAGACTAGAGGCGGTTGGTTGTTTTGGCTTTCCCCATTGGCTGATCCTTTGGCGGTAATGCGAATCTTCTTATCTGCATTCCGCACTCCACGACAGTGGCGGGGAAGAAGTTATGATGAATTATGAATTATGAATTATGAATTATGAATTATGAATTATGAATTATGAAAATTTTGATCGTTCATAATTCATCATTGATTGTTCATAATTTATTCGTCATTTTCATCTTTAATGCGATCGCCGCGTTCGAGTTCCCAGAGAATTTGATTACCTTCTCGTCTGACTCGCGAAACGATCCAGTTACGCCAGCGCCATTGATCTCCGCGACTAGTAACGGCGCTGGCGTGGACATCCATCAAGTCTGCCAATTCTGAACTGGTGATTAAGTAGCCTTTTTCGGCTATTTCGTCAGCGATCCGTAGGGTTTCCACTAAGTTGTGGAGTTGTACCACCCTCATTTCGCGTGGTAATTCCTCATGGGAGAGGGTAGTTGAATGATTCGATGTATCCATCATAGTTATCTCTGATGCAAGAGCACTGATATCTTGTGTATTTTTGTTAATTATCGTCGATTCGTGGTTACAATCAGATACGCTTGCTACCACAGTTTCAGTTGATGTTCGTAAAAATGCATCAAATGGATTAATGCCGGAAACTTGTCTCAGTGATGGGGTTTTACCATCGGCAAAGGCACGAGCGATCGCATCACAGCGTTCGTTTCCTTCATTACCTGCATGACCCCGGACGTGTTGCCATTTTATCTGACTGCTATTGAGTTGATCGAGTTCCTCTAATAAGTCTTGATTGAGGACGGGATTACCATCTGCTTTTTTCCAGCCTTTTCGTTTCCAGGTTTTTACCCATTTGGTAACGCAGTTGATCAGATACTCGCTGTCAGTGTAGAGAGTGATAGGTTCGGTTTGTCCGGATGCTTTGAGAAATTGTAAAGCAGCGATCGCGGCTTGCATCTCCATTTTGTTATTGGTAGTTTTGGGGGAAGCATCGCCTATTTCATGAATGGAACCATCGCTGAAGTAGACGACAACACCCCAACCCCCAGGGCCTGGGTTGCCGGTGCAAGCACCATCAGTGTATATACTTTGAATTGTGCGTTGATATGACATGGTTAAGATTTTAACCGCAGAGGACGCAAAGAACGCAGAGAAAAAAAAGAGTTTAGCGGCGGAAAATACGGAGAATAATTAAGGTTAGCATAATTGCAATTACACCTATGCCTAAACTCAAAAAGAAGGCTTGGGTTTGATTAGTTATCGTATCTGCCCTCACTCCCTGCCCCTCTCTCAAGTTGGGAGAGGGGCAGGGAGTGAGGGTTTTTAATGAACATGAATTAGCTGGACTTGATATTCAGGGGTTTTTGGTGTTTGCAGGAATCTCAGCTTTGTAGAGGGTTGGAGAGAAGTTCCAAATAAATGCTGAAAAAGCCTTTTTAGCCACTGCCAAAGTCATCTGAGCATCTGCCACTCTTTTGTATCGTGGTTATGCTTGTATTTTATCGATTGCTAAAGATTACGTTGAAGCTATTTTGGCACTACCAGCGTTGCAGGAGTGGATAAAAGCAGGAGAGGCTGAGCAAGAAATTATTTCGGCTTTTGAGTTTTAGGGAATTTTTTCTTGTAGAGATGCGTTAGTTGCGATCGCCTGACTATCTAATCGACACAATCTCACCCGTTCAACAATCTTACTACCCATTCTTTCATAAAATTTGATGCCGCGATCGTTGGATTTAGCTACAGTCCAATCGATTCTACCGCAGCCTTTTTCTTGCGCTATTTGGCATAAGCGTAACATTAGTAATTCACCAACTCGCTTGTTACGATGTTCTGCTTTGACATACAAATCATCAAGCCAAATACCAGGTTTTGCTAGGAAGGTGGAATAGATAAAGTGATATGTAGCGAACCCAACAGCATTTCCATCAACCTCAGCCAAAAGAATAAAAGCAAGGGGTTTGTCTCCAAAAAAATCTTCTTCTAACTTCTGAGGAGTTGCTTTTGCTGTTTCCGGACAACCATCGAATTCAGCCTTTAAATGGATAAATTTCATGATATTTGGGATGTCCGTCGGCAATGCATCTCGAATTGAAATATTTATTTTGTTCATTATCGCAAGACTCAGGAAATGGTGAAGGATGCCCTCGAATATTCCGGTATGAATGGTGGAAGTTTGAAATGTATTTCTCAACTTCTTCAGGGGACAGAATTTATTATTCAGTTCCCAATTCAGATCCAATCTGCTTAATTATACCGTTTTGAATTTTAGAGCCAGCGCGTTGTAGCACGTGACGCGATCGTGAGAGAATGACTTTTAGAAAGCTCCCACTCTACCCAAGAGGATGTAGAAAGTTTTGGCAACTAGTAAGACGTCATACATTGGATGCCATTTCTTCTGATACTGCAAATCTAAATCGACAATTTGTTCAAAATCTTTCACGTGGGAACGACCATTAACTTGCCATTCACCAGTCAAACCAGGTTTTACATTTAAACGCAACCAGTGACGCTGGTTATAGTTAGCTACTTCATCCGCAGTGGGTGGACGTGTTCCGACTAAACTCATTTCGCCTACCAATACGTTCCAAAACTGTGGTAGTTCATCTAAACTTGTGCTTCGCAAAAACCGCCCAACCCTGGTGACTCGAAAGTCATTTTTATTCTTAAATATGAGTCCGTTAGCTTCATTTTCTACTAAGTATTTTATCTGCTCGGCATTAGATACCATTGAACGGAATTTGCGGATATAAAACGGACGCCCTTGCAACCCATAGCGTTCTTGTTTGAAAAAAATAGGGCCTGGACTATCTAGTTTGATGGCGATCGCGATTGGTACAAACAGAATCGCCAATATCAATAGCCCAACCAAACTACCCACGATATCTAAACAACGTTTAAATTTAGATCTGACCGAAGGGTGAGAGGTAAATTGTAATTCCCAAGTGTTATCGTTAGAGGTTGCACTTTCAACAACGGTTATGAATGGTGTTTGGTACATTGTCAAGCCGTAATGTTGATTAAAAAATATAATTTTACGTATCTTTACTTTTGAATATAGACTTTGCTCTATAGAGAAACTCAACTACAACAGTAGATTCACCGAATCTTCATCAAGGCGACCTTGATTATCATTTTTTATAAATTTCAGATAAAGAGTATTTAATATATCTTATGGGGGATGAAATATGATTTTAAATCTGGATTTTACAGGTAATTGTGTTAGCATTTGCTACTAACTGAGTGTTAACATCGAAACATTCAACAAATATGTGACACGTGCAAATAGTGGGCAACACTCCTCTTCCAAAAACTTTAGACTTCTTGTAGAAGTGGAGAAAAGAGGAACTTCCTATTTGAAACTCTGACAGAAGGTGATCGTGCTCAGGTCGTGAGCATTTTACTTTCTTAACTAATAGTTAGGTTTATTTTTGCTGCATCAGTGTCCGGAATAAATCACAAATTAATAAGAAAGTGGCAATAGCTACTTGTTTGGGCTGTTTGTATTTAATTATTTAAGAATAAGCAGCAAAAATTTACTGTCATGCTATCTCAAAGTTGAGGAGCTAAATCAATGGTTGTTGCAGGGGCGGAAGTTAAAATAGGTCGCTTGGAATCAATTGTGGAACAAATAGGGGAAGCAGTACTCGCCACCACCGAGACAATTGAGCGTTTGGCGGAAAGAGTAGATAGTCTTAGTACCCAAGTCGAACAACAGGGAAAACAGCTACAGCAACAAGGCTATCAAATTTTGGCCTTGTGCGATGCAGTGCAAACTCTTGCGGAAACCCAGGATGATTCACTGCAAAGACTATCTCAACTTACAAAAACTCTAGACCGAATGATGACATTAATTGAAGGGTCAGATAGTTGAAAGTCAATCTATCCACCACACTAATTTTGATAGGTTTGTAGTGTAGACGCTCGTAAGAGCGGCTTCCCGAAGGGTGGGCTTTAGCCCTCATTTAAGTACTAAAGTACTTACTACAAACTTTCTTAGCCTGTCATAATCTTTGTGGCAGACTACTAATTCAGAATTCGGAATTCACCATTTTCAATTCCGAATTCTGAACTGATTTTAAACCCTTAACTGAGTTACTGCTATTTTCCCTGAAAAGCAAACATCAACATCACTACCAGGAGTGCGATCGCGCTGTTGATATACGCCAGCATAATAAAATTCATCGCCCTCAACTCGGTAGTCGATGGGCAAAGGTTTAGTACAAGCTTGGCAAAACACAACTTCCGGATCGGGTTCTCCTGGTAGCAGATGAGGCAAATTTACATTCCAAAAAGTTCCCGGTTCTAGAGGACGGTTGAGTAAGTCTGCTAAAACATTAGCTGTCCAACGTGCAGCAACATCCCAATCAACATTCAGCTTGCCTTTGCGATAATGAGAAACAGCAACTCCAGGAATACCATGCATTGCTGCTTCTCGGACAGCGGCGACAGTACCAGAAATATAAGCATCTACTCCCAAGTTGCCACCAGCGTTGATCCCAGACAACACAAATTGGACATTATTGCAGATATGTGTTAACGCAATTCTAACGCAGTCAGCGGGAGTACCAGCGATCGCATACTCATCATCTGAACGACGGTGAACGTAGATCGCGCGAGTTGTGGTGACTTGATGCCCGCAGCCCGAAAGATGATCTTTGGGAGCGGCTACAATTATGGGAAGTTTGGTAGTGGATGCTGGGTACTTTCCATTTGCCACTTGCCAGTCACTGATACCAAGTTTGTTTACAGCTTTAAGTAGCGCCTTGATGCCTGGGGCGTCTATACCATCATCATTAGTGAGAATTAGGGTCATAGTATTTCGGCAATGGCTAACTTTTTGATTTTCCCCTTTTTCCCTCTTGATGTGGTTCTGGTCTAGAGAATGCAAAGCATATTATGAAGATGATCGTAACTTCATGAAAGTTTCATGAAAATTGTAAAAAAATATAACTCCATTCGGAAAAAATATTTGTAAATTTGGAGTAATGCTTAAATTCAGTAGTACCGTCAAAATACGGACGCTGTGGTGAGTACGTAAATTGTTTATAGATTCTTTTCGCGGGTCATGATTACAGCAGCATCTAAAATCTGGCTGCAAGTAAGCCGTCATATGAATCGGGGAAGCGCGTATGTTTTTTCCCTGAGATTGAATGTGATGGCCGAAGTTGGAGATACTCCACCATAAGCGAGTATTACTAATTGGGAATATTACAATCAATTCAAAATTTACATCTATGGCACATCTAAAAGGTAGTGAACTTTTTAGTAAAAGCTGTTGTTAATACTTGGTTGTTTGTTGTGCTAAAAAAACAACAGCTAACAGAAATTCGCGACTCAAAAGCGGGATTTCAGAAAAAAGTTTAGTTGCCATAAATGTAAGTCAGATAGCTTTACTGTTTCTTTTCTATCGCTTTGCTAGTGAAAACTAGCATGCTGAACTAGTCAATACATGCAAAGAAATTATTGCTAGTTTCTAGTAATGTGATGCGAAGAAAAAGTGTTGTATTTTGGAGCAGTAAGGGCAAAGTTAATAAATTTAAATAGTTCCGATCGAATTTGCTCTCAAGCAAATTGTCAAGTTCTGTTTTTAAACAGCTTATTTGTTTTGCGTCTACATTTTGTAACTGAATAACACTTGTATTTAATAGCGTCTCCACTGAGGACAAAAATTATAGTGACTTCCTGCTACTGATTTATTAAGCCGGCATTTTCAGCGTCATAAGAATGTTGAGCTTGATTAAAAAAGCAGGATAGCTGTGGCGCTATTCAAAACATGGCGATCGCAAAAAAATAGTAGGTAAGGTATTGAGCGAATGACGGAAATTATTACAAATAAAAAACTGCATTTACATTATTTAGACGGCTTGCGGGGACTAGCATCTGTATATATATTGTTTGTCCATATTGAGCCATCAATGGGAGAGACATTACCATTCTGGTTGAAAATTTTCCAGTTAATGATGAGATACGGTCGCATCAGTGTTGTAGTTTTTATTCTACTTTCTGGTTATGGATTAATGCTGTCGGTAATCCGCTCCCAAAGCAATACTATTTCCGGAGGTTTTATCGGTTATATTAAAAGGCGAGCTTGGCGAATTTTGCCTGCTTATTATGCTACTCTTGTTCTCTGTATTCTTTTAGCTGCCGGTATAATATTACTAGAGAAATTGACAATTTTTCAATGGGAATACATACCAGGTGCTCACCCTTTTTCTCCTTATTTTTCTTTGAGAGATTTAGTTTATCACCTGTTATTAATTCATAACATTAATGGTGATATCTCCGCATCTATTAACCCACCTTTATGGACTGTCGCGACTGAGTGGCAGTTATACTTTTTATTTCCACTTTTATTGCTACCGATATGGCGGCGTTTTGGCTTATTATCAGTAGTCATTAGCGCTTCTTTAATTGGATTAGCACCTTTATATCTTTTGAATGGATTGTTAACATCAGCCAGTCCTTGGTTTCTTGGTGTATTTGCTATGGGAATGGCAGCAGCTGAGATTGGATTTTCGCAAAAACCTAAGTTAGTTAACTTAAGAAATTCACTACCGTGGGATAAATTGGCGATCGCATTTACCGTTGTTGCTTTCTTAACTGAGTGGAGACGCCTGGGGTTGCATATATGGATTAGTGAATATCTTTTTGGGATTGCCACAGCTTGTCTATTTATTCACTGCACCAAGTTAGCGATCAATGGCAAAAAGCTACCTCGAATTCTCCAGGTGTTTGAGCATCCTTGGGCGATCGCGCTAGGGACATTTTCTTACAGCTTATACCTCACTCATGGGCCAGTATTAGCATTGGTGAGTCGCTTTCTTTTGAGTTTACATATGCCTCCTACTAGGTATGCAGTGTCATTGTACATACTGGGTGTGACAGCCTCGTTGATATTTGCCTATCTGTTTTACTTAGTATTTGAACGGCCGTTTATGTCCAGTTTCCTCAAAAAGCGTAAAGTCAAAGATGCGTTGAGTTGAAATATATTTCAGACGAAACAAAGGTATAAATTAATTTATTAATAACCTTAAATCTTCATAACTCATAACTCAGTTACGTAGTGCTTTAGGCGACCTACAAACTGGTATCGGTGACATCGGCAACTTGATGGCGATAAATACGCTCATTACAAATCGTGATTTATCTAAATCAATATAATCACTACTGAAAATTTTCTACAAAAAATACATCTTCTGTTAAGATTTCATTTTACGATACTCGGCAATGAAAATAAATAATTAATACCAATTGGAAAAATAATTGTAATCGAGGGATGCTCAAAAAGCTTATTATGTAACTCTTCCACAATCCAAAATATTAAATCCAAAATTGTATAATTTCAGCTAGTCAATGAATTAAAACATCTTCTCCTTTTGCGATCGCATTACCTTTCCGACGGTTACATTTAACTCTGCACCAATCAGCATCACCAAAGAACTCAAATTAAGCCACAACAATAGCACAATTCCTGCGCTCAAAGCACCATAAGTCAGATTGTAATTTGCGAAATTGGAGACATATACTCGAAAAATTCTAGAAACAACTGCCCATAACAGGGCTCCGATAAATGCTCCTGGCATTATAGGAGTTCCGGCTGGCCATCGACTAGGCCCGTGACGATAGATGATGCTAAAGGCATAAGCTATTATCGCTAAACTTAAAAGCCAACGAAAAAAAGTCCAAGTAGATAAAAATGTTGTTCCTGGAACTTCTGTAATAATCTGTACCAACTCGACAATTAAGTCACTGATAAACACTAAGAAAGAAGCAATCAGTACTAAGCTAATGGTGCCAATTGTCAATAACAAAGAGACGAGTTTAGCTTTCCAAAATGGTCGCTTCAAGTTTGGTGGAATTTGATAAATCTCATCCATTGCACTCATCGCAGCACTAATTGCCCCAGAGGCTACCCACAAGGCTACGATAAAACTTATATACAACACTTTCCCGCTTTGAGGTAACTGTATCTGTCCGACAAATTCCTTAATCAGGAGCGGAACTTGTTCTGGAGCTAGATTCAGTACTTGCTGGGCCAAAGCATCAACTTTATCTTGAGGAATTTCCAACATCCCTATTACAGTTAGGATTGCTACAAGGGTTGGAAACAAGGCTAATAAGTTGTTATACGCCATTTCCGCAGCCAGACCAAATAATCGGTGTTTGCCACTCTCGTCAATAACTTGTTTGAGAACCCGAAAGTTGAGGTGGCGAAAGAAACGGATAAAGCGAGTAGATAGCATATGTTGGCGGTTATCAAACCTGAGTCTGACTAATTTTATGCTGACTGTATGCTTTGTGAAAGTCAGTTTTGGCTGGCAAGAGCAAATAAGTCATTTCAGCAATTTTTGTTAGCCATTGAAGAAATTTCTTGCAAAAATTTGCATTTTTGGATGTTCTGCCTGATTGGAGTAACAAGCAAGAGGAATTTTTAGCGATCGCAGTTTCTCAAAATATTTGCTTAACTAGCTTATCTGCTATTGCAACTGGTGCTGAATCGTGACACAGTAGTAAAGTCGCTAGAAGTCGTGTCGTTCCTTATCAAGGTTTTATTTATCTTTTTCTCTACTTTTTTTACAGGAGAAAATTTATTATCCTTGGTGCTTTCGCTGATTGTTTTTGGCGTAATTCTTTTAGGTTGTGGACTATTTATTTATACAAACAAATTTTTTTACTGTGTGTGGCGATCGCCGGACTCGCATTTCAACTATAAAAAAAATCCAAAATCTAAAATCCAAAATCCAAAATTGGTTGACTCTCTCAATTATGATGACAATCAGATAATCAAGGAAAATCAGCCATGACTAATGTCGCAGAACGTAGCTTTCCGATTGATTTAGCAGCCTATAAGCCACTGGCACTAGACCCTAGCAACCCAAACCTCACCGATGAGCAACGTCAGACGCTAAAAGCCAATATTCAATTGTGCCGGGATGCGATTGTTTTCTTCACCGCCACGGGAGCAGCCAAGGGCGTGGGAGGACATACTGGTGGCCCTTACGATACAGTACCAGAGGTGGTAATCTTAGATGCATTATTCCGAGGCGCACCAGATAAATTTGTGCCGATTTTCTTTGATGAAGCAGGACACCGAGTTGCTACCCAGTATCTTATGGCTGCTCTGCACGGCGATTTACCCTTTGAGCAGCTAGCCCGTTATCGTGAAGCTCATTCTCAACTACCTGGACACCCTGAGTTAGGATTAACACCAGGCGTGAAATTTAGCTCTGGGCGTCTGGGACACATTTGGCCCTACATTAACGGGGTGGCAATGGCGAATCCAGACAAGGTGGTGATCTGCCTTGGTTCTGATGGTTCGCAACAAGAAGGTAATGATGCAGAAGCAGCACGTTTGGCGGTTGCCAAAAATCTCAACGTGAAGCTGATTATCGACGATAATGATGTCACGATCGCCGGACATCCTTCCGAATATCTACCAGGTTTTAGTGTTACTAAAACACTCACGGGTCACGGAGTTAACGTGAATGTGGGGAATCCCGAGGACTTGGATGATTTGTATCGCCGCATCTGTGAAGCAGTAACCACTGACGGGCCAGTTGCTCTCGTCAACAAGCGCAAGATGGCTGTGGGGATTGAAGGTATAGAGGGTTCAACCCACGGTCATGATGTTATCCCAGTAGATAAGGCGATCGCTTATCTAGAAAAACACGGACGAACCGAAGCTGTCAATTACCTCAAGAATATCCAAAAACCGAAGCTACCATATACTTTTCTCGGTGTAAGCGAGAAATGGGATTCCAACCGCAACGTGTTTGGTGACGCGGTAGTATCTGTTCTCAGTCGCATGAGTCCAGCCGAGCGCCAGGAAAAGGTAATGTGTATCGATAGTGACCTGGAAGGCTCCTGCGGACTGAAGAAAATTCACGATGCCTATCCAGAAATATTTGTCAGTTCCGGCATTATGGAACGGGGCAACTTTTCCGCCGCCGCTGGATTCGGTATGGAAAAAGGCAAGCAGGGCATCTTTGGTACTTTCAGCGCCTTTTTGGAAATGTGCATTTCCGAAATTACGATGGCGCGGTTAAACTACTCCAATGTTCTGTGCCACTTCTCTCACTGCGGTGTGGACGATATGGCAGACAATACCTGCCATTTTGGTCTGAACAATATGTTTGCCGACAACGGACTAGATGACGGCTACGAAACACGGCTTTACTTCCCGGCTGATGCTGGCCAAATGAAAGCCTGCGTTGAAGCAGTGTTCTTTGACCAAGGGTTACGATTTATTTACTCCACCCGTTCCAAAGTACCGCAAATTCTAGACGCGAACGGTAAAAACTTTTATGGCGAAGGTTATACCTTTGTCCCTGGTAAAGATGAAGTCGTGCGCGAAGGTTCTGCTGGCTACATTATTAGCTTTGGCGATGCATTGTATCGCGCCCTTGATGCTGTGGAACATCTCAAACAGCAGGGAATTGACGTAGGTTTAATCAACAAGCCTACACTCAACGTCATTGATGAAGAAATGCTTGCCAAAGTTGGTAAAGCGCCTTTTGTGTTGGTTGTGGAAGCACTAAATCGCCGCACAGGGCTGGGTAGCCGCTTTGGTTCCTGGTTGCTTGAGCGCGGATTCACACCAAAGTTTGCTCATCTCGGCATTCATAAAGAAGGTTGTGGCGGTTTATGGGAACAGTTCCCCTATCAAGGACTTGATCCTGAAAGCATCATCAAGAAAGTGAAAGAATTAGTTGGCTAGTGCTAAGTACAGCTTTGCGTAAAATCGTAGCTTTTTTAAACGCAGAGGCACGCAGAGTCTTTCCACATTTAATTCGTTACGAATTTGTGCAATGTTGTACTTAAGTTAAGTCAGCTAAAGTGAATAAATACTTCACCCCCAATCACTCTCCTTGTGGGAGAGGGGTTGGGGGTAAGGTTTATTTGACGTTGCTGAATTTGGTCATGAATTATGTTTGCATACATTTTTGTAGCTCGATGCCAAATCATTGTAGAGACGTAGCAATGCTACGTCTGGTCATACCCGTGAATTGTAAATTCATATCT
>NZ_JACAEU010000007.1:0-101992 GCF_013388695.1 Fischerella sp. | reverse complement strand
CCCACCAGTACTTCTGGCCCTACTCCCAAACTCTGTAAGTAGTGTGCCAGTTGGTTCGCCTCTTGGTTTAACTGCCTGTAGGTAAGTTGTTCATCTTCAAATACTACCGCCACTGCATCAGGTGTGCGTTCAACTTGCTTTTCAAAAATTTCATGCACGCACAGATGTTTAGTATATGCATGGCTGTCATTCCACTCCTGTTGGATCTGAGATTTGTTGCTCTGAGTCTGACTATGAATCGAATAATTTTGATGATTGTATGAGTTACTATTTTTTATTTGCATATTTATTGATATTAATAGAATTACTCACTATATAAATCGACTGAGTCACCAAATTTCACAGAATGAATACTAGTGCAGAATGGCGGAAATAAAACTACCATTTAAAATAGCAAAAAAGTCCAGAATACAATTCTTCTAAATGCGTGACTATTGACTTACTCGGTAGCGGTACTAGTTACTGAAATTCACAGTCACTTTATAATTAAACATCAGCTGATTACAGCTTATTACGCTGGTTGTGGAAGCAATACTAATTATACATAAGTCTGTAATAAATCAACTTCTTGATGAGTTATATCAAATCCGTTTGATTAGTTATCGTATCTGCCCTCACCCCTCTCTCCCAACTTGGGAGAGGGGCAGGAGTGAGGGTTTTTAATGAACATGAATTAGCCGGACTTGATATTAGATGCTCTCGTGCTAGTATCAGCTCTTGATGCACTTTTTTTAGCTGGCTCTCATCTTTAATCTCATGCTCAAAATACTTTAAATAACTTTCAAGAAATTGAATACGTAAATGTGGTTCTTCCATATTGATGAGAAAAGGTAAATCACTTTCGACCATAAAGCGGATAGCCAACATAGGAATAGGACTTCGGAGTGGACGGAACTTAGAATTATGCAGTCCTGGGCTTTCAGTACGCTTATGAAATTCTCCTAGCATCAACCCTAATTCCACAAAAGAGGGTTTAAGTTTTTTTTGGACACTATCGATGAATTTGCAAGTATCATCGAGAGTAATATCAGGAAATATCAGTAAAAATGTTTTGTACAAAGCAGCTTGTTTTTCACGCGGTTCTGTTTCTAGAAAAAGCTGTCGGTGCTGGATCACAATTTCTTCAATTTGTTGTGGTTCTAAATCTTTTGTATGAATAACTTTAAAGTGAATGTTATTGGACTTGAGCGATTGCGGCACAAAAGGGCAAACAGGGCCAGTTCTACCTAAATCTGGATGATGTTTTGCTAAAAAACTTTTAACCCATTGCATTATTTCAATTAAATAGGGAAGGTCTTGTTGGAACTGCTCAATTTCTATTAGCGTATATAGTCGCATAGTGTTCAGATTATTTGCAGTTACTTGGGTAGTGACTTTACAGTAGTTTACTAGCGACGCGGTATCTGGTTAAACATCTACTAAAAGACAAAATTTATGCTTGTTTTAGTAGTTTTTCTCGGTTTCTATTTAGGGCTATCTACAGAAAGAGACTGTACACATAAGTCGAATGTCGGCATCTTAATTTATTAAATAAATAACCTGAATTATTTAAATTTTATTTATTTAATAATTTAATGCTAATCATCTGAAAACTTGACTAGTAGTTTATATCATTAATTTATGAGGAGCTAAAAATACCCCAAAGTACGTAAAACTCAGAATATGGAAATCAAGTTACTCTTCATCATTAATGACATACTCCAGTGGCTCACCAAATAAATTTTGCGAGATGATTTGGTTTTTTATAACCTCTTTATTCAAAGAAACTCAGTTTATTTGAATCTGGAAGATTTTTATGAAATGTCCACTTGGCTATTAACACCCCTTGTGTAAGAGTTGTTTCTCTTACACTGCAAATTTGTAAATTATATATGTGCTTAATATTATTCTGAACTTGTTTATCCAAAATTTTTATGATATTTAGGTTTAAATACGCACTCTTTTTATCAAGATTGTATAAAACGGCTCTTTTGATTTCAAAAATATATTATAATAATTAATTTTTTGTAGTATCATTTGAGAATTATTGCTTAAACATCGATACTAATTAAATCAGCCAAACACACCCTCAAACAGCCAGCGTTCTTACGTGCCATTAATCTGCCGAGAATTGAGTCGTAAATAAAATGCCAGCTGCGATCGCAAACTTCAATTTGGTTTTGAATCACTTCATTCTGTACATAAGCAAGCTGTTTTTGACTGATATCCCCACTCAATTTCAGGACAATTCTGCAAAACTTCAAACCAGTCGCTTGGTGTCCACATCTGTGGGTTATCTGGAGCCTTTCCAGCTTCGATCGTGAGAATACTTATACCTGAGTCACGAGCGGCAAGTTTTGAGGCAACTATGCTTCCCGCCGATCCCGCACCAACAACAATATAGTCATAATAAACTCTTTTTTCCATCTCGCATAACTCCTTCACACCTAATGCTTATAGATAACTGAAGTTTTGACTGTTTGCAGGCGATCGCCTTTTTCAATCTCTGCGGATGTTTAAAACAAAATTAACTCTATACCTTATAACCACGTACTTATATCTTAAGAGGTACATACGCTACGCTAAGCATAGCCACCATAAAAGACGGAAGTCTTGAGGAAAAATGCTATGGCTACTACTTTATCTGTACCAAGTTCTATCGAATCCTTGTTAGGTCAAGAAGCAGAAGACCTGCTGACCTATAAAGCCAAAGTTTCTAAAGATTTACTACACCTACCAGGCCCCGACTTTGTGGATCGAGTCTGGGTAAACAGCGATCGCCATCCCCAAGTTTTGCGTAATCTCCAGCTACTTTATTCCACAGGCAGACTTGCCAACACTGGTTATCTTTCCATTCTGCCAGTAGACCAAGGGATTGAACATTCTGCGGGTGCATCTTTCGCGCCTAATCCCATGTACTTTGACCCAGAAAATATTGTTAAGTTGGCGATCGCCGCAGGTTGTAATGCTGTTGCCACAACTTTAGGAGTATTGGGAGCAGTTTCACGCAAATATGCCCACAAAATCCCCTTTATTGTCAAACTTAACCATAACGAACTCCTGACTTATCCCAATCAATTTGACCAAATTATGTTCGCCTCCGTCGAACAAGCTTGGAATTTAGGCGCTGTAGCAGTAGGTGCGACAATTTATTTTGGTTCAGAACAATCTTCCCGACAAATTCAGGAAGTCAGCCAAGCTTTTAAACGCGCCCATGAACTGGGAATGGTGACAATCCTGTGGTGCTATCTGCGTAACAGTGCTTTCAAGCAAGATAAAGACTATCACATTGCCGCTGATCTCACGGGGCAAGCAAATCATTTGGGCGTGACGATTGAAGCTGACATTATTAAACAAAAATTACCAGAAAATAACAATGGTTATGGAGCAGTAGCCCAAGCAACTGGTACCAGTTACGGTAAAACCGACAAACGGGTTTATTCAGATTTGACAACAGATCACCCAATTGATTTAACTCGTTACCAAGTGCTGAATTGTTACTGCGGACGTGCAGGGTTGATTAATTCTGGTGGCGCTTCTGGTAAAAACGACTTTGCAGAAGCAGTTCGCACCGCAGTAATTAACAAACGCGCTGGCGGTACAGGATTAATTTCCGGACGCAAAACCTTTCAGCGTCCTTTTGAAGAAGGCGTGAAATTATTCCAAGCTATTCAAGATGTTTATCTGTCAAAAGATGTAACTATTGCTTAGACTGGATTTTTGAGGAGGGTTTAACCCTCCTTAATTTCAGCCAGATATCAATTAGTTCTTGCTTATAACAAAACTCTCTTTCGTCAATCTGCCATGCTTAGCACTTTTTCGGTGAAATCGGATGAGGGGTGATATCCCCTAATTCATGAAATCATGACAAGACGTCAAATTCTCGATCGGGATTCTGAGATATTCTGGAATAGTTGAGAACTTGATCGCAAGAAATCTTGTATTTCAATCGCTCATAGGGATTTGGCTCCCTTAGCTGAATGTATTTTACACCTATTTACGGATAATTTTAGTGACAATGAAGCTGGCAGGACGAGTAAGTCAAGTAACACCCTCTATCACCTTAGCCATCGCAGCGAAAGCAAAGGCAATGAAGGGCGAAGGAATAGATGTTTGTAGTTTCAGTGCTGGCGAACCAGATTTTGATACTCCAGCGCACATCAAAGCTGCTGCACAAAAAGCATTGGATGAAGGCAAGACTAAGTATGGTGCTGCTGCTGGTGAACCAAAGTTAAGAGAAGCGATCGCCAAGAAACTAAAAACCGAGAATGATCTAAATTATAAAGCCGAAAATGTTATTGTCACCAACGGTGGTAAACATTCCCTGTTTAACTTAATGCTGGCAGCGATCGAACCTGGTGACGAGGTAATTATCCCTGCTCCCTATTGGTTAAGTTATCCGGAAATGGTAACGCTCGCTGGTGGTGTTTCCGTAATTGTTCCTACAACTGCATCCACAGGGTATAAAATAACGCCTGAGCAATTGCGACAGTCAATTACTCCCAAGACCAAATTATTTATCCTCAACTCACCGTCTAACCCTACAGGTATGGTGTACACGCCAGAGGAAATTAAAGCCCTAGCAGAAATTATAGTTGAAGCAGATATCTTTGTTGTCTCTGATGAAATTTACGAAAAGATTCTCTATGACGGTGCAAAGCACCTCACCATTGGTTCGCTGGGAGACGAAATATTTGCTCGTACAATTATCAGCAACGGTTTTGCCAAAGCTTACTCAATGACAGGATGGCGGATTGGTTATTTGGCAGGGCCAGTTGACGTAATTAAAGCCACAACTACCATCCAAAGTCACAGTACCTCAAATATATGTACCTTTGCCCAATATGGGGCGATCGCAGCTTTGGAAGATTCCCAAGACTGTGTAGAAAAAATGCGTCAAGCTTTTGCCAAACGCCGCCAGGTAATGCTAGAAAGACTCAACGCCATACCCGGATTGAGTTGTCCCAAACCAGACGGCGCATTTTATCTATTTCCTGATATCAGCAAAACTGGACTAAAATCTTTAGATTTTAGTGATGCTTTACTAGAAGAACAGCAAGTGGCAGTAATTCCCGGTATTGCTTTTGGTGCTGATGACAACATTCGCCTTTCCTACGCTACCGATATGGCAACGATTGAAAAGGGAATGGATCGGTTAGAGAAGTTTGTCAAGTCCCGGATTTAGTCTTTACTTGGTGTCTTAGTGTCTTGGTGGTTTAAACACAAAGACGCTAAGACACCAAGTGCGATCGCGCTTATGAATTACTGACGCGGCTATTTACTGGGATTAGCTTGTTTGTTGAGGAATTTTGGGGTGTTATCAGGTTCTAGGAATCTCACTGCTCGTAAAACAGGTTTAATGATGTTTTTAACTGGCTGAGGGAATGTTCTTTTAACAAATCGAAAAATGGGGCCACGTTTAATTTGTGCAGAATGAACCTTTTTCGGTTCATGCTCAGGAATTTCTGCTTGGGGAGATTGGTTTGTGATTGGTGAAGACAGCACTCTCACAGGTTGACTTTTAATCGCCACATAAGTTTTGCGATCGCTGTGGTAGTTATTTGGCATTACCGGGATATGGCACTCATAAAATGAGGTAAAACCAACACTAGCAATTAAATTGCAGAGGGAAGGCTCGGTCATCCAAAAACTACTGACATTATTGATCGAAGCCCATAAATCTCGTTTCTTATCCTCCTCAGTTGCACCTTCGGCATGTTCCCAATAATCTAAGCCCCAGTAGGTTTTACCTTCAAATTCAACACTCTTGTCATCTCTGATACTGATAAAAGTATCAAACAGAACCAATCTGTCACAGACTTTGTAGATGTTTTTAACAAACTCAAACACATCAGGCGGTTGGAGATGGTAGAGGATTCCCGAGCAAATTACCACGTCAAAGGAGCCGTATTTCTCTTTGCTGAGATTGCGTACGTCATCTTGATAGAAATGAAGATTGTTGAGATTGAGGTGATGTTTGACAAACCGAGCTTTTTCAAGGTTGGCTTCACGGATTTCGATACCTACTACCTCAGCACCGTGCTGGGCAAACTCAATACCATAATGACCTTCGAGGCAGGCAAGATCGAGTACGCGCAGCTGATCCAGCGATTTGCCAACTAAGTCTGAGGTGATCTGAACTAGACGGCGAAGCCGATAATCAACTTGAGGAGGCATCAAGGTGTATTTATCGTTACCAAGGTAAATGGACATAGCAGTCCATTCACCATAGCGCTCCACAACCCGATCTATTGAAACTGATTCATTTAAGTTGGATTCAGACATTTGCACCCTCTTTCAAGGTTTTTATGGGGCATTCTCGACAATATAGAGTTGAAGCTTTGATTTTTACAAGTTTTTTCTTTTGTCAACCAATATTTTAACAGTAGTGTATAAACTGTATAAATGATGTTTTTTGCTGTATTGACATGTGCGGGCAAAAAATCTGCAATTTTTTACCCGTACCGCACCCACGTATAGCCGCAATAGTTTTTGTTTGCATCAGTGCGTGTATGGCGTAGCGATCGCAGTACTTCAGATTGTTAGGCGATCGCCAATTGTTAAAGATTCTTGCTGTGAAACCCTCCCTGCACCTTTAATAAAATCGGCTGCTTTTTCGCCAATCATAATGGTGGGTGTATTAGTGTTTACCGTAGTGAGGATTGGCATAATTGATGCATCAACAACACGCAATCCATCAACACCATATAATCGTATTGAGCCATGAAATTCTCCTTTTGTACTTCTGCTATCTGTAGTTGATTAACCTGAGTCAGGAATGAACGGGAATTGATTGGTTTAACAAGCGATCGCTAAAAAACTTCTGATTCATTCGCTCATAGTGCTGGCAGAGATTCGACAGCTGCAAAATATACTCTACAATTGGGCTTCCATAAGGTGGCTTAATGAAATTGCCAATATATGCATAGGCAGTTGCATCTAAAGTTGTGGGTTCCTCTCCCATAAAAAATGGTTTATCTGCCAGGAAATCTGAGAGTACTTGGAAATCAGCACAGATAATCTGGACGATTTCCTCATTGCTATGACGACCCATCCCATGAGCATACAACTGAGAGAGAATATTGTCGTGGAACCCTTCGAGAAATGGTTCCCATTCTGCTGTCGGAGCATCAGGGAAGAGAATATTTGCTATCACTTCTCGATAGTGTCGCCAGTTTTCTGCCATGTTGTAGCGAATGTGAACTCCTCCCCAGTAAGTGTTTTCTTTGAGCATTCGGCGAAAAGCAAGGGAAATGGCTCGTTCGGCAGAAGTTAAGTTTGCATCAAGATCGATCCCTTCTTTTTCCTTCAGCATCTCGATGATTAAAGTGGAATCGCCGACAAGTTTTCCTTGATAGTCAATGAACGGAACCTTGCCCTTTGGTGCTGCTGCAAACTCTTGGACTGTAGTGATTTCAGCTTTATAAGGAAGCTTTGCCATCCGCAGCCAGGTTTCGAGCTTCATACAGGCTGGGCTAATGCTGGGTAGCCCCCATAGAGACGGTGCGGTGTATAAAGTAATCATCATGATGTTAATTCTGTGTTCTAATTGTCACCAGCTACAAAACAGGTAAAAGAGCAATATTTCCAGAGAGATTTAATGTTCAACCAAGCAAAGTTGATTTGCTTGACTATTAGTAAAGGCAAGCGCATAAGCAGCAAATTTGTCCTTAGCGTAAAACGGAAACTGAATTATTTCGCCGACATCGGGTAGAACAGTCATCTTAGTGGTATATAAATCAGAGGATCGCTTTTGGAGTGCGATCGCTAAATAATGTTACTTCATAACCCGCATCAACAAGACCAATTCCTAAGTGTAGACCTGCTTGACCTGCTCCTATAATTGTAATTCGTCGCATGTTGCCCTCTCCTATAGATTATGTGTAGTTTGTTGTGTGTTATTTTTGAATTTTGAGTATCATTTGCTTTACATGAAACTTCAGCAACTCATAGTCAAGTTCAACCATAGTCCAAAATTCAGCTCCGCAAACACGAGGAATATTCGTGCTTGAAAATGTCCAACTACCACCCGTGCAAAAAGCTGCTGCAAAAAGTCGGTGCTGATGAAGCTCTAATTCACGCCTCGCTCTGGGTACTTGACTTCCCGTGAGTGTGTTGCGCTGTGTCTTAATCTGCACAAACACAGGCAATCCTTTCGCTCTGCACAGAAGAATCGAGTCGATTCCAGTAATCTTAAGCCCAAAATCTTTCTCTGGGCTTACTGCTATGTTTTATTAAAATTACACCGAAAAAGATACACACGTAAAAATCTTTTTAAGCAAGGATTTCAGCCTTACCCCCACAAATCAGGCTGCAACAGGGGCATTTGCTAACTTGCCATCTTCCATGTAAACAATGCGATCGGCTATATCTAAAATCCGGTTGTCATGAGTCACTAAAAGAATCGTACAGCCTTGCTCTTTTGCAAGTTTTTGCATCAGGTTGACCACATCTCGACCAGATTTACTATCCAAAGCGGCGGTAGGTTCATCCGCAAGGACTATTTTAGGATGACTCACCAATGCCCGAGCGATCGCCACCCGTTGTTTTTGTCCACCCGATAAGTCATCTGGGTAATAATTGAGACGATTCTCCAATCCCACCATTTCTAATATCTCGGCGGCGCGGGCGTGCATTTCTTTGGGAGAAAGACTATCGTGCAGTTCTAACCCCATTTTGACGTTTTGCACAGCTGTCAAGCTACCGTGTAGGTTGTGTGCTTGGAAAATATAACCATTACTGCGTCGCGCCAGAGTCAGCGCTTTGTCATTTGCACCGCAGAGTTCTCTTCCCAACACTCGCAAACTCCCTTCTTGGGCAGAACGCAATCCACCTACTAAGGTAAGTAATGTAGTCTTGCCAGAGCCAGACGGGCCTGTCATAATCACAATCTCACCAGCGTTTATCTCTAAGTTGATATCAAATAGGGCTTGTTTACGGAGTTGCCCTTTACCGAAGTAATGATTGAGATTTTGGATAGAAATGACCATAATGGTTAGTAGTTAGTGGTTAGTAGTTAGTGGTTCATAACTAATGACCAATGACAAATGACCAAGTTAAAACATATCTGCGGGGTCAGCGGCTAAGACTTTGCGAGTTGCGATCGCCCCCGAAATCATACACATAATTACGGTCAGTATCTGTACCTGAAATGCTCGTGCTAGGGTCATATATAGTGGCAAATTAGTGGCACTCCGCGTTAGAGCGTAGAGTCCCATAGATATAGTAAATCCCGGTATAAAACCTAACACTGCCATAATAATTGCTTCTTCAAATACCACACCCAGCAAATAGCGGCTGCGATAGCCCATTGCTCTGAAAGTGGCGTATTCTTTCATATGGGCATTTACATCAGTGGAGAGAACTTGATAAACAATAATCACCCCTACTATGAATCCCATTGATACACCCAGACTGAAGATAAAACCGATCGCGGTGTTGGTTTGCCAGTAATATTCTTCAAATTTGATAAATTCTTCCTTGGTCAGAACTTTGACATCTTTTTCATTGCTAAGATAAGTTCTTAAGGCTGTTGCTACCTGCTGGGGGTCATAGCCTGGTTGGATTTGAATCAATCCTAGATTGATACTGCTTGCTTCTCGTCTGGGAAACAATCGCAAAAAGTTTTGATCGCTGGTAATCAAGCTACCATCAGCAATAAAGGAAGCCCCGACTTTAAATAAGCCGCTAACGGTAATTGTGCGGCGTTCGATTTCAGTGGTAACGGTTTTACCCTGGTCAATTTGCGCGATCCTATCCAACCGCACTTTTTGACCGGGACGCACTTTGTTGACGTCACTTTGGTAAACTTCTACAACTGCATACATCTGACCGGTTTGCCCAATCTCGGCGATGCCGTCATTAGACACCAATTCACCCGGACGGGTATATATTTTGAAAACCTGACCAGCTTGGGGCGATCGCACATAAGCCTGTTGCAAATTCGCGTCTGCTCTTTTCACCGCAGCTGTAGCTTTATTCACTTCAGCTTGGGCTGCTGCTACATCCACCGGACGTACTTCGGCGATGCGATTTAAGGTGGCTTTGCCTTCTTCTATTTGTTTTTCTCCGGTTGTTTGGATACGTTCTAGGTTAGCTTTCGCCTCTGCTAGTTGCTCTTGGCGGGATGCTTGAATGCGTTTGAGGTTAGCTTTTGCCTCTGCTAATTGTTGTTGTGCCGTTTGCAAAGTCAAACGCTTACTGTCTTGTGAGGATGCAGAAATCGCACCTTCTTGATACAGGCTTTGATAGCGTTGGTATTCTGCTTGAGCATTATCTAGCTCTGCTTGCAACTTCGCAATAGTTGCTTTTTGTGCCTCGATTTCTGTATTTTTTTCTGCTTCTAGACGAGCGATGGTTGCTTTTTGGGCTACTATTTCTGTACCTCGTTGTGCTTGGAGGCGGTCAACCTGCGCTGTTTGGGCGGCAATTTCGCCCTGTTTAGCCCCTGCTTTCACTTGCTGAAGATTCGCCTTGGCTACTTGCACGGCTTCTTTGGCTTCTTCTAAGGCAGCACCCAAGCGATCGCGACTGTCTAAAATCGCCACTACTTGCCCTGCTTTCACCGTATCTCCTTCTTTCACCAGTAATTGTTCGACTCGGCTTCCTTCTGCCGATGCTGGTGCAGATAATTTAATTACTTCTCCCTTTGGCTCTAATCTGCCCAAGGCTGTGACTGTTTTTACTTGTGGCACTTGAATTACTTGTTGCTGCGCCTTCTTCAATTCCCCACTCCGCGATTGCTGCACAGTATAAACACTGATTCCACCTACAGCGAAAGCTGCAAGCATGGCGATCGCGATCGATGGACAGAAAATTGATTGTGGGGAAAAAGCACCTTCCGATTTCAAGTGTTGCAGCATAGCATCCCTTTTTTGAAAAACTAAACTGTTTAGTTTTATATTACTACTAAACTAAACCGACTAGTTCAGTTTTGCAAGTACTATAATATAAACAAAACTAAACTGTATAGTTTAGTCATGCTCCTTGTAGTTTTCTTTGCCAAACACGGCACGATATCCTCATCGTGCCCGTGTTTCTCCCTTGGGCATGGCAGAATAATGGAAAAACTTTCCCCTACACCCCCATACCCTTATACTCTTAGTGAAGAAAAATTTGCTGGGTGAAGCATAAAGATAAAAGAAATCAGGAATATAAGTTTTATAGATTTTTCTTGATAGTCCTGGATATTAAAGAAAGAGTGTGAAGTGTGCCAACAATTGGTAGATAGCAGGAAACAGTAAAAATGGTACGTGCAAAAGTAAGTGATATAGACCGTGATAATTCAGCCGAGAAAGTTGAACAAATTCTTCAAGGAGCAATGCAGGAGTTCTTGGCGCATGGCTTTGCCGGTACAAGCATGGATAGGGTAGCGGCGGCGGCGGGTGTTTCTAAAGCTACTGTCTACAGCCATTTTGCAGATAAAGAAGGATTGTTTAAAGCCTTGGTTGAACGGCTCGCGCGTAAGAAATTTGAGTCTATCTTTGGTAGTGAATCTCTCGAAGGAGAACCTTCTCAAGTACTGCGTCAGTTAGGAACTAAAGCTTTGCAACTGATGCATGTTGACCAAGAGCATCGTGCATTTATGCGCGTGTTAATTGGAGAGTCTGGTCGTTTTCCAGAGTTGGCTCAGGTTTGTGTTCGTGCCATGCATAAACCTGTGTTGGAGACTCTCACTCAATATATAGCATCTCATCCAGAACTGAAAATAGCTGATCCAGAGGCAATAGCAAGAATTCTAGTTGGCTCGTTAGTGCATTTCCATATTACTCAGGATGTACTGCATGGTAAGGATATCGTACCGATGGAGAGCGATCGCATCATTGATGCATTGATGAACATGATTGTGAAATCTGCTCAATAATTAGAGATGGCACGATCTACAGCGTTAATTTGTTTTCTCTTGTAATGGCGCGATCGCATGGGATGATGTCGGCGATCGCACCACTGCAATGCGATATTTACCAAAGCACCACCAACCTGTATTAGACTGACACTCAAGATATCAAAAGCGTAGATAAAAACCTAAATTTTACCTGAGTTATAAGTGCTTCAGGATAGATTCGGCGTCACGCATTTCCTCATCTGTACCATTTACTATGACTAGATAGTCACCACGGAAGACGCACTGACTATAAACCCTAGCTTGTTCTACTGAAATCCCTGCGTTCATCAAAGCCTCAAGTAAGCCACCACTGGCTACACCAATACCAAAGCCAGCTAGAGATGCGGTTAGTACGGCTTGAGAACTCCCAATTGCTAATACAGCAGATCCAACTCCAGGTACCATTATCAGTCCCAACCCTACTAAGCAGCCGCATATAGCACCAAGCATACTACCTGTAATCGCTGCATATCCTTTTGGTGGAGCTTGGTAGCTAAAAAAATCATTCGTACCAAATTCGTCAAAATGATTAATATCCGATTCGTTAACAACGATAGAAATCTGAGATGTGGAGAACCCGGCATTTATCAGTTCATTCAGCATCCCTTCGGCATCTTGGCGGCTAGAAAATATAGCAACAGCATGTCTATTTTGACTTGATACCATTTTTTCCTCCTTTGAAAGCCCATTCATTGCTCACTTTTCAAAAACACAGCACCCAGATTAGTAGCAGCTAGATCCAGTCCTCCATTTCTGTATTCGTTGGAAAGCAGGAATTGGCAACATTCAGAAACGTCGCGGGGGTGCGGGTTACATCAGGGGCAAACAGCATAATGGATTGAATATGCCCTCTAAAATTCAGATTAAGGGTACGACCTGCAAATTTATTCTCACCTTTAATATTGTTAATAAATGTAGGGAAAATCGAAGTACTCTTAGTTCTGATTGAAGTAATGTCTTTACCAACAATCTGAGTCTGTGCAGGTCTAAAACATAGAAATTTAGTTAGCAGCAGATTCGTTGAGGAGCATCGAAATTGAACAGCGTGTTGGTATAGAAGCGTACTATCTCTGAAACGATATCGATAACTTCCGGTTTGAAGAGATTGTTAATTTAACTCAACTTTAGTCAATCGATTTTAGGTTGACTCTTAACTAAAGGTATCAATTCCGGTTTTCCTGTAGTGGGATTGCGTACTACTTTGACTAAATGGATAGTTGATTCTTGGCGATCGCCATCTTTTTCAAAAGTAAGCTATTCCACATTTAAATTACATGATCTGGGCGGGCAAGTTTCTGGATCGCGTTGTTCTTGCCATGCCTTCTCTAGCAAATTAACAGCAAGTTGGTAATTACCCTCCGGCAAAGGCATTTACTCCTTCCTGCTTTTCTAATATTGTAGAAGTATTCAACAAAACTTCTTCTCCACAGTTCATATCATTGCCTGTTGGAAAATTCCTGATCCAAATCTTTGTACATCCATATTAAAATTTTGATTCGATGACATTAATATATATTATTTACTAATAAAATAATATTTTTGATACCTATATATTTTAATGTATAATAAATTTTTAGTGGTTTTAAACTGCATTTACAACTCATTTTTGCTTTGGCGAAAGTCAGGCCTGGCAAACTCCGCTTCAGCGGACTGAATAAAAAAAGAGATTAATGAAACCAGATTTGGTCTCGGTAATAATTTTGACTTATCACTATTTTCTAGGTTTCACACCCGAAGCTATTTTTCACTCTTTGTTTTATGTCCAAATCTGCAATTACAGTTACCGTTAAATTGTTTGCTGCCTATCAAGAGGTTTATGGAGTGCCGGAACTGGTGCTGGAATTTCCTGAACATACACCAGTTGCCGCAGTTCGCGATCGCCTCATCGCCGAACATCCCGAACTGACTCAATGGCGGGATGTGACGCGGTTTGGGGTTAACTTGATATTTGTCGAACCAGATACGATATTGCAAGACGGTGATGAGGTAGTGTTAATTCCCCCTGTCAGCGGCGGGTGAGATGGGGTGATGGGGAGACAAACAACCACCAACTACCAACTACCAACTAACCACTAACCACTAACCACTAACCACTAACCACTAACCACTAACCACTAACCACTAACTGCCTGTACACTTAGCCAAATATCCGTAATACTACTGTTTCTTTTGTATATGTATACGTATACAAATAAGGAGAGATATACAGTAAGAGCGTTAGCCTGAAACAAAGGAGGATGATGCATGACTAAGGTTAGATACCTGGTTTATGCTCCCTCCTAATTTCTTTTTTTATGTATAAAAAAATAATGCAACATCTATAATATGTGTTGCATTGCATCTATTCAGAGCCTTAAATCCTGTTTATAAATGTGGTTATTTCACCCGTCCACGGAAGCGAATGAAACCATAGGAATTAGTGGGTGTACCGGAAACAGTCGCATTGGGTAAGTCTCCTAAATTGACGACTACTGCACCATTGATATTGGCACCACCACAGTCAACATTAGGATAAAATATTGTCGGATCTTCGCCAGGGGGGAAATACTGCGCGACATCTCCATCTTTGGTGTTGGTAAGAGATTCGGTGTTACCGTTGTACTGCCAGATAATTCCTCGGTCAGCGTTTTGTAAGCCGGCGTTGTTTTTGGTGGCAAAGCTATTAAAGGCGGTGGGTAAGAAAGTGACATTGTTAGGAACGCGATCGCACATCAGTACTTTAGGGGCAGTTGCATCACCTGCGGAGAGGAAGTAAATGGTGTACTCAATTTGATCGTTAGGACGAACTGTACCACCATTGAGTAGACCTTGTAGGTAATTACTAGGCCAATTGGCGTTGTTGTCGTCAGTATCATGAGGTGCTGGTACGTAGTTGGGGGAGTTGGTGTCATTTACTCCGTCGATGAGGTTGGTAAATGATGTTCCATTAATGGCAGTGATCCGCTTCACTAAAAGTAAATCGGGATTGCTGGCAACAGGTTTATCAAACCCAAAGTTTTGATTGTTAACAGAGTTATTAGAGACAGTCACAGCTAAGTTATTGGGTGTACCCAAAGTGTAACCAGGTGGGATATCAGCATCGCTGGTATCGACTTGGATTTTGTAATTGCCGTTGGTGACGTTGGTGAAGATGTAGATTCCATTCGCTGCTGTGGTGGTAGTAGCAACAACGTTATTGTTGGAATCAAGTAGCTTGATGGTGATATTTGCAGGCAAAGTGGATTCCCCACTGTCAAAGTCGTTCCCACCGTCAGTATCTTCATAAAGAGTACCGGAGATGCTGTAAGTGGGTGCAGGCGGGTCAAATCCAAAATTTTGACCTGTAACTAGACTACCGGAGACAGTAACCGCTAAATTATTGGATGTAC
The DNA here is from genome assembly GCF_013388695.1 of Fischerella sp. Classification (NCBI taxonomy): domain Bacteria; kingdom Bacillati; phylum Cyanobacteriota; class Cyanophyceae; order Nostocales; family Hapalosiphonaceae; genus Fischerella; species Fischerella sp. The sequence goes on along the minus strand of NZ_JACAEU010000007.1, from coordinate 86,761 downwards.
CTAAGGTATAACCAGCAGGAATATCAGTATCGCTGGTATCGACTTGAATTTTGTAGTTACCGTTGGTAACATTGGTGAAGGTGTAGGTTCCATTTGCTGCTGTGGTGGTAGTAGCAACTACATTATTATTAGTGTCAAGCAGTTTGACAGTGATATTTGCAGGCAAAGTAGTTTCACCATTGTCAAAGTCATCCCCACCATCAGTATCTTCGTAGAGAGTACCAGAAATTGTGGTAGTGGTTGGAGCGATGGTTATCTGGTAATCCTCAACCTCACCATCACTGTTGCTGTAACCCGAAGCCGCAACTCCCGTTGTTGTGGTAAACCGGAATCGCATATATGAAGTTCCACCGCTTGCACTCGCAGGAATAGTGATGGGTACGGAGGTGGTCGAGACGGTGTTACTGGTAATATTGCGATCGCTAATCACCTTCTCACCTACATCGTTAAAATCTCCATCACGATTCAAGTCAATCCAGCCGCTCAAGTAACCCGTACCAAAGGTGGTAATATCTAAATTGCTTGTGTTGCCAGCTGGGAGCGTTTGACCATTCAAAGCTTGACTATTGTATTTAACACCATCCTCGTCATCATACTTGATTGAACTCGCTCCGTCATTATCATCGCTATCCGCATTGGTGGATGCTTGATGAGCTGTTTCATGATCGGGTACTAGTCCATACCCTAAGACAATATTAGAACCGACTGAATGTCCCGTTGAGCCGTAACTGTTCGGGGTATCTCCGTAATCGCTATTATTAGTGACTATTTCATCAAACTTAGAAATCTCAAACGATAATTGCAATAGCCTGTGTGAACTTGTACCAGAAGCCTGACCGTAGGCATTGTCATTTTGAAGCCTGACAGTGACGCTGGAAACTTTATTTACACCATTACTACCATTGATATAGATTGCTCCTCCACGACAGGATACATCAGTAGTAGTTGCTCCATCATCACAATTTCTCGTGCTTGTCCCCTTTAATTTCGCCTGATATTGACCACTGAAAAAAGAACCTTCGCTGTACTGCACTTCGCTATTACTACTGGTATAAACACCATCGGGTAATTTCAGATAGATATCATCTGTGTCAGTACCGCCACCGGGATTAATATCCAAGTCAAAGCCAGTGATTGTCAGCCTATCCACCTCAACAGGCGTTGTTGTATTTTTTTCAACTACCGTAATTTTCAGTTCCATGTAGGCAACATTGTCACCTGCATCGTTATCTCTTAAACGTACTGAAAGTACATTTGAACTTGCGTCAATACATTGACCACCTTGGTACTCGTTATCTTCACTGAGGACTTCCACCAGTAAGTCAAGTTGCTTGCCGTTGAAGGTAGTATTCGTACTGAAACGATAGGTAGCAATGCCGCAATCTGTCCCGCTCAGAACAGTTCGAGTTCCATTCATTTGGATGCTGACTGCCCGCGCATTATTGGTAAAAAAGGGGGATAATAACAGAAGCGGTACCAGCAAGCTAGCGCGTGATAGATGTCTCCAGTTCAATCTGAGAAAATTTTTCATGATAAATTCTTTGCTGACTGTTTGAGCCAGTAATCCAACTTCCGATTTCCACCATTTATCCTGATGGTGTGTTCTTTCTTGAGACTGTGAAACTGTTTGTTGGATGGTGTGTAACTTTCGAGGATGCTTATGTTTCCGTTGGATAAAATTTTTCATCGTTTATATCCTATAAATATCAATGGTGAGTTTCATTAATGTGGTAAATAAATTTACAAATGACAATAGTTTGCTGGAAACACAAGCATCTTCATCAGCCGGATAGTGAATAATACATTGGCGATCGCACTTAGGCTTTCTCCAGTCTTTATATTTCCCAATTTGTACGCAAATCTACCACCTTCACCAACATTTACTGTGGCGATCGCTCTTAGATACTTAAATAAATATTTCATTGCTCAATTTCGGAAAGATGTATTCGTAAAAATTTATGTTTACGTAAAATTACAGTATTTGCTCTCATGAACCTATCTGTTGTAGAGACGTTGCATTGCAACGTCTCTACATTCGGGGGTGTGGGTATCACATCCATAAATTTGCAGGGTTATTTTTGTCTTCTTCCCATTTGGCAGGATTATTAATGATGTATTCGCGAATGCGGTCTAAAGAACCATCAGCACGAATGATGTGGTCGTAGAATCGTGATTGCCAAGCAAAATGGTTATGACCGTTTTCCCGACACCAACGGGTGACAACAGATTTGTATGATCGTGCGATCGCACCTAACGAACCTGGTTTAGGGGAGATGTCAGACATGAATTGACGTTGGATGATGTCGCATGGTGCATCATGTTGTGTAGAGACGTTGCACTGCAACGTCTCTACATTTTTGGGACAGTCGATAACCACAATGCCGTGAACATGATTCGGCATAATGACGTATGCATCTATGTAGGTATCATTAAAATGATTGGGAATATCTGTCCAGAATTGCTGAGCGATTTCTCCAATGGCTGATAGCTGCACCTCACCTGCAATAACATCGCCAAAGAAATGGATGCGATCGCGTGTACAAATGGTAATGAAATACGAACCGTTGGCAGCATAATTGCGGTTTGGCAAACGGGTTGATTCGACTCGGTATTTACCCTTAAATTTCGGTAGGGTCATGGTTACAATTCCATATTTGCGTTGGTAATTCCTCTTGTAGAGACGTTGCAGTGCAACGTCTCTACATTGAATTGGGAATTTCATATCTCACCCCTTTGCACCCCCGTTGTCGCCCTCTTCAATTTCTCCATCAAAGTGTTCACCCCTGATTTTTGTTGCTGACGCGCTATAGGTTTTTGCAATCCAAAACCATCCCACAGTTCGTTAAGTTTGAGTGCTAAACCCAAATAGAGTCCGCCTGCGGAACGAGTACCCGAAAAATCGCGGTCATCAACTTTGCCAAAGGCATAGCCAGCACTTAAGCGCAGATTCGGACTGAGATAGTAACCTGCTTCGACTACAAAGCCCGTTTCAGTGTAATCACTTTGACTAATCACACGCGCTTCACCGACTACATCCATGCTGTATCCCAAGCGATAGGTAGCCCGTAATTGCCCTAAATTTACTGTGCTAGTTCCAACTAAATCTTTAGCTAGGTAAGAGTTACTGTTACGCACGGCAAACTTACCATAAAATTCCCATTGCCAATTGGGGGCGTAGATAGCTTCTACCGCAAAGGTATGATCCTCTGAACCCGTACCACTTCCTAACAGGACTGTGTCAGGAATAGTGGCGGGATTTTTGCGATATTCATAACGCAACAAGGCGTTAAACTTGTCGCTGTGCGGATCGCGATAGGCTAAACCCATTTTGAGACTAGCTGTATCTCCCAGTCCTGTTAGTTTTTGATTGGAAGAATTTGCTTGTTGATAGCGTACCAAGGCTGTGAGTGCAGGCGAAATTTTACCTGTAGCACCAGCGGAAATTACGGTATTGGAACCGCTTGAGGAACTGCGATGTTCATAGCGGGCGCTGGCTTGGAATTTGGGATTATCGGTGTATTCTAGCCCAACGCTGTAGCTATCACCACTGCCAAACCCCAACGAGTAGCCACTTTGACCAACGGCAAAGGGTTGGGAATATCGCTGTCCTGCTCCCGTGCGTCCAAAGAAGTCGCCGAACACGTGTTCATAAGCAACGTTGAGCTTCAAGCCAGGGGCTATAGTCCAACGGTTGTTGAGTCCAATGGCTCCTTGGGTAGTCAGTTCATTTGCCCCACCTAAAATGGTGTAACGACCAGTCAAGGTAGTATCTTTGCCAAGCTTGTGTTCGCCATTCACGCTTAAGCTGGTGATGGAGTTATCTTCGTATTGACCGCGAGTGAAAAACTGTTGCGCCAGACTGACATTGACGCCGGGAACTACAGCCCAATTCAACCCAAAGGCAGTCCGGTCTGGATAAACAGCATCTACATCAGAAGATAGGGTCAGTTCATTCAGTGCTTGGAAAGTGAGGTTATTGGTAATAGGAAATGTGAGACGCGATCGCAATTGATCGGATTTTGTAGAGACGTTGCAATGCAACGTCTCTACACACCCAATCGTTCCTAAACGGTCTTCTCTATCCCGATGCACCCAGTCCACATCCACAGTTGCCTTACCGAAGCGTTGTTGAATACCTGCGGTAATTGTCGTCAGGGAGTTATCAACTTTGCTCCCAGGAACCGCTTCAGTACGAGGTGCAAACAATTCCTCAAAGGTATCGAGGGGTTGGGGTGCAGTACCAAAATTGTCTTCGTGGTCGTATTGGAAGCGCAGGCTAGTTGTTGAAGAAATTTGCCCTGTTAATTGCGCCCCATAGCGGCTTTGACCAGGGACAAAGCTGAGCGTTGCATCATTAGCAAAACCCGCATCAGTAGAGCGATAATAAGCACGTCCTTGCAAACCTTTAAAGATTTCTCCCTGTGCTTCGACACGGTAGGCAGAACCGCTTACCTGTCCCGAAATGTCAGAATGATTGGTAGAACGGGCATATTCTGCAAATAATTTTCCGTTTGAACCCAAGGAAATTTGTGCATCTGCACCGTAGAGTTCAAAGTCGTGCATCCCCTGGTCTTGTTGAAAGTAGGTTGCTGCTAACCAACTTTCTTTGTTGAGGTTGCGCTGAAAATTGTATTGCAGGCGACCAGCGTAGATATTGCTATCAGAACCACTACCTTTGTATTGGTAGGTGGTGACGATACGACGGACTAAAACCTGTCCAAATTTATCTACATCTGTACGCAGGATAGGTTCTCGGAATAAAATAGTGCCGCGATCGTAATCAATTTCATAATCAGAACTCCGGTTTAGCTGTTTGCGTTCCAGTACAGTACCGGGACGGTTGAGTTCTTCTAACTCAATAAAAACATTTTCACTACCTGGAACAAGTAACCTGCGGGAGAGGAAATAGTAACCACTCGTACCATCAGGAGCAATGGTATCTCGTTGAAAAGCTTCGACATTGTTGCCATAGAAGCCAGTGAATTGCAGATTTCCCAGGTTGTAGTTTGCCTTGAAACCATGCAATTGACGTGTCACTGCTGTAAATTGCTGGGATGAACGGCTAAACTCCTGAGTATTGTAGTCACCCCACATGAAATAATCGGGATCGGCACCGGGAGTCTTGGGCGATCGCTCTAACCGTGCATAGACGCTGTCAGTGGAAGGAGTCAGTACTTCTGTTTTGGAACTGTCACCGTAGACGGGATAGTTTTGATCGTTGAACTGAAAAGAACGAAATAATCTGGTATCACAGTTGCAGTCTTCATTCAGGTTGCGAGAACTGTTGTAAGCACCAGTAAACAACCATTCTCCAATCGCCCCAGTTGCAAATACCGACGAGCGTACATTCAACTGAGTGTCATTGTCTTTGTTCGGAGGAAGAAAATCACGAAAACTACCGTAATAATCTGTACCTCTAGCACCCAAACGCACATCCACTACCCCAGTCACCAAACTAGGACGCAGTGCTGTTTCAAATTGTAGTTGAGTATAGGCTTCTAAATCATTGGTAATAGCTCGAATTCTAACAGTTTGGGTATCCAAACTCGATTTGAGGCTAGCGCTAAATAGCCCTTTTTTTGCCTGTACCTGAAATCCAGGTTGGTCTGGTTGGAAGTCTGCACCGACAAACTCACCAGCAGTAGGTATTAGGGTAACAACTGCATCGCGATTGGAGCGGTTGTTATTCTCATCTATGAGTTCACCCTTCACTGTAGCTGTAGAACGTCCATCGGCAGGAATCCGAGTTTCTACGGTTTCCAATTTCAATTGTGTGGGTGCGCCCCGTACCTGTACTTGTAGGCTTACAGGCGGTTCACTAGAACCTACCACCTTGGTAGTAATAGTGTTAGTTCCTTCTTTTAAGGAGACACCATACCATGTCTGCGTTACCAAGTTGGTATTAGCATCAGTTTCTGTCCGTCCCACCAAGGATGGATCTACCAAATCCCCATTTACCCGCAATTCCACACTGGTACCTACGGGAAATTGCAGAATTACTGTGGTTGCTGGCACATCGACTATGGTGTCAGGGGTGGGGGTCAGGATTTTTAGAGAAGGAGTGGGAGATGTAGAGACGCGCCATGGCGCGTCTGGGAGAGGGGGAGTGGAGGAAGATGGATTTTGTGATAGTTGTTGTAAACCTTTTGGTAACTTAATATCGGGTGTTGGTTGAAATGGTTGTATTGCTGGGGATGTTGTAGCAGAATTTATTACATTTGTTAGGTTATCTGTTACTATTTCTTCCTCTTGTGGGACGGACATCTTGCCCGTCAAGGGCGAGTCAGTTGTCTTCGGTTCTGAAAACCTCTGGGCGTCACCGCGTCCCAATTTCTCTGTATCTTCTATTTGTTGTTCCTGTTGGACAACATTGGGGTGTTCTGCTCTAGCTAGGACAGGATACAAAGCCATACTCAAAGTCCCTGCCATCATCCCCATTAATTTGAGGTTGAAACTGGTTGTATTCAATCGTTGAAACTGGCGGAGAAATCGTAAGGACACGGAGACACGGGAGCCACTGCGTTGCGGGTGTACCAAGCGTTGTAGCACGTGGCGTGGACACAAAGGCGTGGTGAACTTCCCCGCGTCTCCATTTATACGATGCAGTCTTTTTTTCATTTCTTAACTTCCTCCTGGAAGGTGGGGGTGACTGCGAAATTCATACGTGCTAAGCCACCAGGTTCTAAACGCACAAGGCGGGATTGACTATTGCGTTCTTTAAACTTGCGATTGGGTGCAAGGGTATAACCGGGAAGGCTGCTGAGATCGAGAACTCCTGTGTGATTTCCAGGCAAGACATTCGCTACAGAAAATAAACCATTTATATCAGTAGTTACACGGTTGCCGTCTTCCATAAAAATCACTGCATTTGGGATACCTGGTTCACCAGGTTGCTGTTCGCCATCAAAGTTCTTATCCACAAATACGCGACCGAGGAGAGTGCCGCAGTCCGTGACAATTCCCGGTCTAATTCGCAACTGATGGCTTGCAGGACCATCCTTAGCCTGAAAACGGTTGTCAGCTCTAAGCACTGTGACGCTTGCCAAGTTGCGTCCCGAACCACGCGCTGCATCTGCTGTTAGTTGGGCAGCATAGGCAATATTTAATACCTTCTCTTGTGGTATCGCAGTATCTGACCGAAATACCACCGATGAACCATTGTGTTCGGCGGTGATAGTGACGGGTTTGCCATCGATTTCTCCTCGGACAGATTTGCGTAAGAAATTAAAACCAAGGGGTAATTTGTCAGTAACAACTACATTGTCTAAACCAGCATCAGCTAAATTTTTGACAGAGAGACGGTAGATAACTGTATCTCCCGGTTCTGCTGTTGCGCGATCGCCAGTTTTGACAATCTGCACCTGCTCTGGCTGACACATATTTGTGGTAAATTCAAAAGCTAATAAATCTAGTCCTTGGAGTTCAGCATTGCTAACTAATACAACCGTTGACTCAGTTTGGGTTTGCCCTGTGAGTGTAATTGGCTGACCATCCAAAGATGTAGCAACATACCGAACAACATTGTTATTCTCTGTACCAGTGCTTTGGAGAATTTGAATCTTGATCCGCCGCTGCTTGTAGATAGAATTTGGCGGTGGATTGACTACAAAAATGTAGGTTCTACCAGGGTCGATTTGACCTAAATTCGGATCGAGTAGGAAGTTGTAAGCACCTAAGGGTGCTGTGTTAGTCAGGAAATAAGGATTGCTATTTTCGATATTCGGTCTTAATCCACCAGGAATCTTGTTGTTGGGAATATCAGGTAACTCTGTGCGAGTTAGGGGTAACAATTTTCCTAATTCTGTCCCTGTGGGATCGCTGGGGTCAGGTTCATAAACAGCAACAGAAAAGCCTGTATAGTCAGGTAAAACATTGCCAGCGCATCCTAAAATTCGTCCCAGTGGGTCAACTAATGGGCTAGGAGTAGCTTGAGTCTTAGCAGAAGCTCCTAGATATTTTTGATTGTTGCTAGGATCTGTATAAGTGTAAGTAGCTTGATTTATAAAATTGGTTAGCGGCTTGCTATTCTCAACTTGAGCGATCGCAGACATCGGAAACTGCAATACACTTGTGACCACAAACGTTGCCGCTATCCGCCTAAACCAGCTACTCTTCGCATGATTCTGGCATTGCGAACTTTGACGGCGCACTAGATTTTCTCCTGTGAAACTTTACGGTTCCGTAACTAGGGACTAGGGAGATAAGGAGGATAATGGAAGGGAAACAGGACAAGGAAGACAAGGGGGAATTTCTCCCTTGCCTCCCTCCTCTCCCTTGTCTTTTCCCAATGCCCGATCCCCAATCCCCATTGCCCCTAATCCCCACTAAGAGCGGTCGTGGGGGCCGGTGAGTTCCCCGATCCCTTCTTACTAAGGAACATAGCCTCAGCGCACCTGTACTTGATAAGTTCCTTTAATTTGTGCTTTGGCGGGAACGGATGTACCGAAATTCCAACGGATGTGGGTATAGGCAACTGCTGGGGCGGGACGAGTTTCCACTTTGCCATTAGGAAGTTTGAGTTGCACGGTTGGCTTGTCTACAAAGCTGCGTCCACCATCAATGCTGTAAGTAATCTTGGCATTGTTGTTAGTATTCACAGTTGCAGAGTTCAGCACATACATCATTCCTTTGGGAATGGGCTGATTGATGACGAGATTTTTTACTGCTTTATCGCCATTGTTGACACCAGTGACTATGTAGCGCAGCACATCTTTTGGTTGCACCACAGCTTTCCCTTGCAATGATTGCCATCTCTTAGTTTGCTTACCGTGCCGATCCTGAGCTACCACTTGCTTTTCTACTTCTAGGCGCAACTGTACTTGTCCTTTAGCCTGGACATTCTGAGCAAAGGCAGCATGAGAATGCCAGATATTGGCGATCGCCGGAATTTGATTCACAAATGGAAGTGTAACAATCAGTGCTACTGCTCCCATACTAGCCGTTGCAAAACGCTTCATTTCAATCACCTCTTCAAAAATTTTCTTTCTCGTTTAGTGAGCGCTTTAGCGCTCAATTCAGGGCTAAAGCGTCAACTCCAAACTATTAGTTCACCTTGCGTTGGAAGGTAAATGTTCTTTGTTCACCTGGTGCAACCTTGCCAGTGACAGTATCTACATACTTAGTAATATCTGCGTCCACTGTGGTTCCAGTTTTGTCAATGGAAGAGTTTGATGCTGGATTACCACTGTAGAAATTGATCGTTGCAGCACCAGAATCTTTCGCTGTACCGACAATATTGCTGGTATCGATTTGACCGTTGGTATCGTTGTCTAGCGCCCAGTTGTTGGGAGCTTGAGTACCATCTTCAGTAATCACAACCTTGTCAGCATTCAGAATCACGTTACCAGTTCCAGATTGAGGATCGGAGATATTTTTGTATCGAATCTGATACTCGATAATGTTGCCTGGGGCTGGTGTTCTAGCTACATCAGCAACGTTGGGATTCGGGTCAATACCATTGACTGCTGGTGTAGATTCAAAGTCATCCTGACCCGCACTTACTGCTGGCCCAGTTCCTGGCAGAACTCGTGACACTTTCACCATCTTCAAGAAGCCAGTGTAGACGCGATCGATAGTGATGTTTTGACCATCAGGATTACCATCTCCGTTGGTATCAATGGAAGCAGTAATGGGTACAGGAAAGCCCCGGTTTATATCAGTTGAGAGGGGAGTATTAGCTGGCAAATTAACTTCTACACCATAGTTGACAGTTGTACCAGGATCTACATTGGGGATTGTAATTGGTGTTGTCGGCCCTGTAAATGTTCCATTGTTGTAGGTATACACTGCTGAACTACTACCATAGGTGATAGTTACCTGAGTACCATTTGGTAAATCTGCGGTATTTGCTGGTGGAGTTGGGACTAATGTAATGGTGCCAGGGTTAATACCACTATTCTTGATAGTGTTGGTGAAGGCAACTCCTGAAGGATCTAGGGTGCTACCAGGTAGGGTACCAGCGGGAACAAGTGAAGATTTATTAGTGAAGTCATCGTTAGTTTGACCTGATGGCCCAGTCGCATCCGGAGCATTTTGTGGACCGTTGAGTACTGCTGAAGCTTCAGGTGCTTGAACTGTGAAGATGTTGGCTTCACCACCTGTTGAGCCATCACCACTGTTGTTATTACTTGGGTCTGTTCCAGTTTCAGGAGATCCTGGGGTATTAATAAAACCATCATCAACCTTGTCAGGCGGCAGAGTATCGGGAACACCATCACCGTTGGTATCCGTATCCGGAAGTGGTGTCATGTTACCTAGAGGCCCATCGTAGTTGCTGGGATTTTGGTCCCCGGATTCGTCGTACACTGGGGCGTTGGTACCAGGAGTTTGACCGAATAATTGAGCGATGTTAGCAACAGTTAATGGTGAAGTTGCGGTTGACTCAACAGCTAGCTGAATCTGGAAGCCATTTACTGTTGTACCAGGAGCGATAGAAGAGATAACAGCTGGCTTGTTAATAAAACCAACTCGGGTTACACTTGCTAGTGAGGCAGGAGGATTTGCAGTAAAGGTTTTCCAACTGGCTGCATTGGCATCAACTGTGGCTGGATTATCTGTTGTATATACAGCTTCCCAATTAGGAGGCGGAGTTGGTGCAACTGCTAAGTCTGTACCAGCAGGGATGGCATCAGAAACTAAGATATAGTTGCCAGGAGTACTATCAACATTAATTGTTGTACCTGTCAGTGCGGCTGGAGTAATTCCCTGACCTGTTGGATCGGTAGACTCAACCCGTAAACTCAAATCGTAGGTGAGCTTATCATCTGTAATTGGGTCTGTGCCAGCGTTGTTGTAACCGCTACGAGTTTTGAGGATGGTCGCTAAAGAGAAGGTCTTGAGGCTGGTACCAACTTTAATTTGCTGGGTGCTGCTAGCTTCACGAACACCATTGATTGGTGCGCCATCTACCTCACCAGGAGTACTACCGTTGGCGTTATCTACAGTGTAAACGTCAGCACCATCCGGACTCCGCAGCTGGTTCTGGGCATCCCCAGGAGTATTACCAAGGGTAACGGTAATTATGTCATTGGTTTGAGCGCCAGCCTGTACGGTAATTGGTACACGCACCAACACCGTGCCACCAGGTACAACTGGATCTGTGAAGGCTTCAGTATTGGTGACATTTTGCCAGGTTGTACCACCGTCGGTACTATATTGTAAGTTATTGGGTGTACCGCCATTAGGTAATGTGCCAGAAACCGTACCTGGCCCAGTCGTTGTTGCCAGGTTAGGAATCCGGAACTTGGTGGGGTCGTTACCGACGTTGGTGAGAGTGTAGGTGTAAATCAGTAAATCACCAACCTGAACGCTACCACCGTTGTTATCTACAACACCAGAGGATGTGACAGTTATACCAGCGACCTCTGCTACAGTCACAGTTACTGTATTAGAAGTAGCATTAATAGTTGTACCTGGATTGTTCGGATCTTCATAGGTTGCAGTTGCGGTGTTACTGATAGATTCACCTGCTGTTGTCCCTTCAGCTAGTACTGGGGCAACAAATTGGAAAATGCCATTGGCAAGCAATGCAGTTACCACCAAAGAACGATACAGCCTTGGTGCTTTTTTGACAAAACGATTGAGTTGTGACATTATTTAGGCCGCTTAATTTATATTCAAAGTGATCCTGTGTAAAAACACAGGATTTTTTTACCCAAAAATTCCTCTTTTTGGGTAATTTACCCGCATCTCCACTTCAGGATTCAGGTTAAACCCAACATAAAAGCTAATTAACTGACTAGCTTTTCATGTTTAAGGTGAGGTAACGCAACACAAAAGGTAGATTTGTTGGTAATTACTTAGAAATGCTTTGCCAAAAGAAACTACCTAAAGATTCTTGCTTTTGAGTATTCATACTTTGTAAATGCACCTAAAAATTTGAGTCCTGTTTGAGTACTGACTTTTGAGCAACCAAATGTTTATCTAGTTTCTCTATCTAAAGAGGGATACTTGGATGTCAATGTCATGCTAATAAAAGTAGCCTTTAACACATAATCATACCAACCGTAAAAATAATGAAATTTCATTTTTTTATACAGACATTTTGTTTTTAAATATACATAAAAGCAGTATTTGCCGCAAAAAATATACTTTATCTTTCAGTAAAAGTACAAACTTATCAGTAATCTTTACAGGATATGCAGCATCAATTTTATGCAATTATTGTTTGTCGCTTAAACCCGACAAATTTTGTCGGATATGTTTGACTGGTATTTTTACTCGTGATAGCATCAAGCGACAGTTGACGGACATCCAGGGAGAGGTAGTTCATGACTCAGGCAATTGATACCCAAAAAGCAGCCACCACTTTGAAATCTTTGAAGTGTAAGGAGTGCGGTGCAGAATACGAACTCAAAGCCAGCCATGTGTGTGAGTTCTGCTTTGGACCTTTGGAAGTAACCTACGACTATAGCGCCCTCCGCAACACGATTAGCCGTGAAACCATCCAGGCGGGGCCTAATTCGATGTGGCGCTATCGGAAGTTTTTGCCTGTGCAGAGCGAAAATCCAATCGATGTGGGAACTGGTATGACTCCCTTGGTGCGTTCCCAACGATTAGCACGTCGCTTGGGTTTAAACAAGCTTTATATTAAAAACGATGCCGTCAATATGCCCACCCTCAGCTTCAAAGATAGGGTGGTATCAGTTGCCTTGACTCGGGCGCGGGAGTTAGGTTTCACTACAGTTTCTTGTGCTAGCACCGGTAACTTGGCAAATTCTACCGCCGCGATCGCCGCTCATGCCGGTTTAGACTGTTGTGTGTTTATCCCTGCCGATTTAGAAGCCGGTAAGATTTTGGGCAGCCTCATCTACAGCCCTACCTTAATGGCAGTCAAAGGTAACTACGATCAGGTAAATCGCCTTTGCTCGGAAGTTGCGAATACACACGGTTGGGGTTTTGTCAATATTAACTTGCGTCCCTACTACTCTGAAGGTTCCAAGACTCTTGGCTTTGAAGTAGCCGAACAACTGGGTTGGCAGCTACCTGACCATATCGTTGCACCTCTCGCATCAGGTTCGCTGTTTACTAAAATCTACAAAGGCTTCAACGAATTTGTCGAAGTTGGTTTGGTAGAAGGCAAGCCAGTCAAATTCAGCGGTGCACAAGCCGAAGGTTGTTCTCCCATTGCCAAAGCATTTAAAGAAGATCGTGACTTTATTCAACCTGTGAAACCGAATACAATTGCTAAATCGATCGCAATTGGCAATCCAGCAGATGGTGTTTATGCTGTCGAAATAGCTAAGAAAACAGGTGGTAGCATTGAATCTGTAACTGATGCTGAAATTGTAGAAGGTATCAAGTTGCTAGCAGAAACTGAAGGTATTTTTACCGAAACTGCTGGTGGCACAACCATTGCCGTGCTCAAGAAATTAGTAGAAGCTGGCAAAATTAATCCAGATGAAACCACCGTGGTGTACATCACTGGGAATGGTTTAAAAACCCAAGAAGCGGTGCAGGGTTATATTGGTGAACCTTTGACAATAGAAGCTAAACTCGATAGTTTTGAACAAGCCCTTGAGCGTTCTCGCACACTTGAACGCTTGGAGTGGCAGCAAGTCCTTGTTTAGTTAGTGGTTAGTAGTTGTTTGTTGTTTGGAACAACCAACAACCAACTACTAACAATCAACCACCAACAATTACCAACAATCAACACCCAACAGACAACTAAATTATGGCTGTAAAAGTTTTAGTTCCTACTGCTCTTCAGACATTTACTAACAACCAAGCAACTCTAGAGTGCGGTGGTAGCACAGTTGCTGAACTTTTAGATTCTCTAGAAAAAAGCTGTCCCGGTATTAAGTCGCGCTTATGCGATGAGAAAGGACAGCCACGACGGTTTTTGAATTTGTACGTTAATAGCGAAGATATCCGCTTTCTAGAAGGAACAGCAACACCTCTAAAGGATGGCGATGAGGTAAGTATTGTCCCTGCTGTGGCTGGTGGTTGATCAAAAATTAGGAATTACCTTTTTTGAACTTTCACTGACTGTGAATAGTTAAAACCCCATCTGAATGTTATTCGGTGGGGCTTTGCTTTCGAGGAAAGATGCAATACCTACTAGCTACAGACTGTTATAAAAATTTATTTCTGGGGAACTATAACAATAGCCACTGAAAACTAAATTACAAATGTACTTGATAGCGTCTATTTTTTAGCTCTGACGCTATGGCGCGGAGCGATCGCTGTTCTGTTCACAAAAGAATGGTGCGTTTGAAATCTGAAGAGGATTTGACTAAATATTGCATTGGTTGTTTGCAAACCTTGATCGATATATATAGACTGGCTGTGCTGTGTCAAAATGAAGATGACTAAGGTGAGCGATCGCTCCCAAAGCTCCCCTAAAGCTAGACAAAGGATTGATCTGAGCAATGGCAGAACAAACCAATCACAATGAAGCGGGAGAGGTAGCTCCCAGCACAGTTGACAAGCAGGTTCCCACTGTCGCCGAACAACACGCTCCCAGCACCGACTCACCGGAAGCGACAGACATTCCAACTTCCAGCGCACCAGATCCCAAAGCGGCAAACCCCGAAACAAATCCAAATGCTGCTAAAACTAAAACTGCACCACCCAAGCGGGAAAAACCAGCTGCCGCAGCGAAAGCAGCAGACGGTGAAAAACCTGCCGCCGCAGCTAAAGCAGCTAAAAAGGAAAAAGCACCAGCAGTTGAAGATAAACCATTTGCAGAGTTTATCCAGCAAGATTACTTGCCTGCTTTGCAAAAAGCTTTAGCCAAAGAAGGGGTAAAAGATTTACAGCTGTCCTTTGTGAAGCAGAATGTTCCTATCAAAGGGATGGAACAACTCGGTGAGTCTTGGCAAATTGTCGGCAATTTTCCAGATGGCGTGCGCCATTTTAACCTGTATTTTCCTGATGAAAACATTCAAGGAAAAAAGGCATTTTCCTGTAATGAAGGAAAACGCCCTAGCACTCTTGAATCATTCTTAATTGATGAACGCAAAACCACACTAGATTTATTAGTGTATGGTCTGATGCAGCGTTTGAACGGTCAAAAGTGGCTGGGGAGAAATTAGCCTAGTTCGTGAAAGTGGTAGGTAACGGCTCCGGTAATAGGATCGTTATCTATCCTCACATAACCTGATTTCAGCATCTCCTTTAAAGCTGCTTCTACATCTGTAAAGCTAGCACCAGTTGCCTTCACTCCTTGAGTTACAGTTAGCATCCCACCCCGCTTTTCTGCCGCTTCGATCAACTTGACTATCAGTTGATTACCCGTGGGCCGGTATACTTCGGAAACAACTACTGGTTGCTCTAGTGGTACACCCAAGGGGGAATAACCTGCTTTTAACCTCAGTCTTAATTCGTGTTCTTCTACCATTTTCGGGATGAAGAACAAATCTACAAACTGCCCCACACCAAATACACCATAGGTTACTAGCCATAACAAACCTGTCCCTATCTTGCCATTGTATAAACGATGCAGGCCTCCCAACCCAAAAAACCAGGCTGCATTCAAGATATAGGAAACAAGCAGGCGCTCTTGATGGTCTTTATTGGTGTTGTTTTCAACATTCATCTTGTGTTCAACCCCTCGGACTCGTCGCTCTTGCTTTTTTAGTTAGACAGTTTTCTTATTCTTTTTTGTTTCTGAAGAAAATAGCCAGTTAGAGTAGTGAAATTGGTCAGCCACTCTATCAAAGACAGAGTAGTTGATAATCCTAAGATAACCAACTTCTCAGAGATTTACAGAAACTGAAGTGGCAAAAAATACAATATATTAATTTTTATGTCACGTTTTCCGATCTGTCGATTGTGTCTCTGTATAAATATGTTGTTTCAGTTAAAACTCACTTAATACCAATATTGAGATTCTGACTATAGATATATCTAGCGATCGCTCTGTCAATTCTAATCACCCCATCACCTTCCTTTCATTTGAAGATTACTGAATCGGTGTTCTAACACTGACTCACCACCAACAAATTCCTAAAGTATAATTTCCTTGCCTTTTTCGGTAAAGCGAACATTTTTAATTCCCCATAGGGGATTGCTTGTTAAAGTTTTGCGAAGACTGCCAAATAAAGCAAACTGTTCGCAACTCGAAAGAGAATTTATTCGCCGCTGGGAATTAGGAGTGACTCGTAAATCTACTGTGGCGACACCATTTTTAAGGTTAACCCGATATCCAGAGAAGCTAAAGTCGGCGCTATCCCGTTGCTCTAAGATTTTACCCACCGCAGCTGTTACAGGTTCTTGTGCTGGTACTGCAACTGTTTGTGGAATTAGCTCTTGACATTGTGTATCACTTGTGTATAAAGTGACGTTCACGGTTTTATCTGCGTTGCTGTTATCGGTAGAGCTTTGTTGAGGTGCGGGTGACTCATTCCTAGGTTGAGGATTGAGTCTTGCTGTACTTTGAGTTGGTGATGATGTAATGTTGGCAGTTGTGCTGTCAGTACTACCAGGGTTTGGGCTAGAACTACAACTGCTCAAACTGGCAACCATTGCCACAACTATTACAGGGAATATATATCTTTTACCGGTGTTTATAGTTTTGTTCATAAATTTTTAGCCGCGGGTTGATTTTATGGCATTGCTGAATCATGCGGATGAATTTACAATTCACGGGTGTGTAGAGACGTAGCATTGCTACGTCTCTACAAAAATGTTTACAAACATAATTCATGACCAAGTTCAGCAACGTCTATTTTATTAAATTCGCTTTCGCTGTTATAAAATCAGCATAAATTTAAGAAATAAGGTAGAACGCATAAATTTGAACTTAGACTAAGTAAAAAAGCATAAATAAACTAAAAGCGGGGCGGGCTAGAAGCCCACCCCAGAATATTATTAAAGCTATTGTGGGGTGGGCATCCTGCCCGCCTGTATAAAATACAAGATATTTTACATTTAATTATGTTGATCTACTTATCAGAGTACGCTCACGAACATCTAGTTAAGCAATGGACACCATTGGCGAGTTTCGATCAAGAGTTTTATTTTGCCAACGAATTACTAAATAATACTATCCAGCCACTTTTTCATCATCTCAATCAAAATGTCAACGAGGGGATGATTAAGCATTGTCCTCAGTCCTTCTATTCCTCCAGCTAGCAGAACAGATAACAACTTTGCTCTTAATTTTGGAACTTCTCTAGTTGTTGATTCAGTTCTAACTAGCTTAATTTCAGCCTGATTGAGATTTGCTCCACTGAGATGAGAAATTATATTTGGATTTTTCCTCTGCTGTTCATTCCAAACATGCACACCTAGCCTCAGTTGTGCAAGATGCTCCCTATTTGACATTACAATTTCTCCCTATACCCGTTGTTTTTACAATAGGGCAACACCAACTTCAAAGCTGCAATCAAACTATCAAAAACTAAACTATCAAACTGTACTATAAAAGCTTCTACGCAGCTTTCCCGACTTTCCTGAACAATAAGAGCATTTCTGTTATTTATATCACCTTGATTTTTTTGTCAATATAAAATTGAGAACACTGATTAAAATGTAGAAATAAAAAGTAAGAAAAAAGTCAGAAATGAATTTTTGATAAAAACTTAAAATCTAGATGCGGTGAGGAAAATCAATGATACGACCACGCAAGGTATTTGCTCAGCATTGGCTCAAAAGTGAAAAGGCACTCGGAGAAATTATTACGGCCGCACAATTAAAACAGAGCGATCGCATTCTGGAAATAGGCCCTGGTACTGGTATCCTGACTCGTCGTTTGTTACTCTTGGTACAATCTTTAGTTGCAGTCGAAATTGACCGCGACTTGTGCGAGCATTTGGTTAAGGAATTGGGTAAGGCTAAAAATTTCTTACTTTTACAAGGAGATTTTTTGGAATTGGATGTACTATCACTCCTAGAAGGTTATCCAGCTTTCCAAAACTCCAATAAAGTTGTTGCTAACATCCCCTACAATATCACCGGGCCGATCGTAGAAAAACTCTTGGGTACAATTGCCAACCCCAATCCACATCCATACGATTTAATTGTTTTGTTAGTACAAAAAGAAGTAGCAGAAAGGCTGGTAGCCAAACCAGGTTCAAAAGCATTTGGGGCGTTGACAGTGCGAGTACAATATTTGGCTGAATCTGAGTTAATTAGTGTAGTGCCAGCAGGAGCGTTTTATCCACCACCAAAGGTAGACTCAGCAGTGGTAAGACTAACACCTCGGAAAATAGAACCAGCAGCTGATGACCCACGCAAATTAGAGACTTTGGTAAAATTGGGGTTTGGAGCAAAGCGTAAAATGTTACGAAATAATTTGCAATCACTTGTAGAACGCGATCGCTTGACCCAATTACTGGAACAATTAGAAATAAATCCCCAAGCTCGTGCTGAAGAACTCAGCGTCAGGCAATGGGTAACACTAGCAAATCAGTTAGTGGTTAGTGGTTAGTGGTTAGTTGTTGGTGGTTAGTTGTTGGTGGTTGGTTGTCTCCCCACCTCCGGTTCTCCCCACCTCCGGTTCTCCCCATCTCCCCATTCTCAAAAATGCGTCATTACACCCTCATCGCCCCTGCTAAAATCAACTTATATCTGGAAATTATTGGCGATCGCCCTGATGGCTATCATGAGTTAGTAATGATACTGCAAAGTATCGACCTTGCCGACCAAATTGATATACAAGCAAGTAGCACTGACGCCATCCGTGTTCGCTGTAACCACCCGCAAGTACCCACAGACAAAAGTAACCTGGCATACCGCGCGGCCGAACTCATGGCTACAGAATTTCCTGACGCCTATGCCAAGTATGGTGGTGTAGATATCACTATTACCAAACGCATTCCGATTGCTGCTGGGTTAGCAGGGGGTTCAACGAATGCAGCAGCAGTGTTGGTAGGAATAGACTTGTTGTGGAATTTGGGACTAACTCAATCGGAGTTAGAAGAATTGGGAGCTATTTTGGGTTCAGATGTACCGTTTTGTGTAGCTGGTGGCACTGCTATTGCTACAGGCAGAGGCGAACAACTTTCTCCCCTACCGAGTTTGGATACTATATATATAGTATTGGCAAAATACCGAAGCTTGGAAGTTTCCACCCCTTGGGCATATAAAACCTATCGCCAAGAGTTTGGCAGTTCGTACCTAAGAGATAAAGATAGTTTGGCAGCACGTGCTAACGCGGTGCATTCTGGAACAATGGTGAAAGCTATCCTGCACAAGGATGCAAGAGAAATCGCTCAAAAGCTGCACAACGATTTAGAGAAGGTGGTATTGCCAGCTTATCCTCAAGTTTTGCAACTGCGAGAGACTTTTGCCAACCAAGAAGGTGTTTTAGGAACTATGATGTCTGGTTCTGGCCCAACTGTGTTTGCACTATGCGAGTCTAAACAGCAAGCAGAACAATTACAGTTGCATGTTAGAGAGGCAATTCCCGATCAAGATTTAGAATTGTTCGTGACTCAGTTAATCACACACGGTATTAAGGTAAGATCGTCGGTTTAGAACATATATCATATCTCTATGGCTATATAACCATAGAGATATGATTAAGCACTTCAGACGCAAAGGATGCTTAAGGAGTAAACAAAGATTTTATGAGCGATCCAAATTTAACGCAACCAACACAGACTCAAACGCAAGTTCAAGCAACTCCCTTACGCAGTTTAATTGGGGCGGTAATTTCGGCTGGATTAGCATTCGCAGCATACTCTCTCATGATTGCTATAGCCACTAGTTTTGCTGCCAAGCCAATTCATTCTCATAATCCTATAGTGCTGAATATTTCCTCTGCTGTGCGTACTTTAGTTTTAGGTGTGGCTGCTTTAGCATCAGGGGTATTTGCGATCGTGGCTGTTGGTTTATTAGCTTTGGCTGTTCAACTTTTATTTCAGCATTTAACAAAGCATCATTGACGGTGATTTATGGTTGGTACAAATTCCAAAATCATCAGCTTATGCTGTGTGTGGCACGTTTTTTTGTGTGCTAATTGGGTTGGTGGGTGGTGTTTTGTCTAGTGAGGTGTGGTGGAAACTTCAAGGTAGGAATTACAATCCTTTTTGTTGCTGGTACGAGCAATTTTAGCAATCCCAAGAGCAATTCACGAACTGATCTGGGGATTGTTTTTTGTGAATATTTTCGGATTCTCAACTGCAATTAGTGCTGAAGAACCAGCGACAATAACTAGTTTAGTGATGCGCGATCGCATAGTTACGATCGCCAATGGCAAAGATGGGCTAAAGTATTCAGTCAAAAGCAAGGACGGTACTGTGTTGAGCTGTGTTGAGTGCCAATATCAGTGAAAACGAACTCGCCCAAAAGCACCCTGATGTGTATGAACAGGTTCGTCCAGCTTATGCTAATGACAAAAAAATCCCTGGTTTACTCATGTGGGTGGGGGACTTGGAAGTTCAGCCTTAAAGTGTGGAGACTCACCTTACCCTTGCCCCCGCTTGTGGCTTCTGCCTTATCTAGTAGTACTCAAATAAGCAGTCAACGCTTCGGAACCGCCAATGTGTTTGCCATCAATAAACACTTGTGGGACTGTTGTTGCACCTGTGATAGCTTTTAAGGAGTGAGTTGTTGCATCTTTACCCAAGACAATTTCTTCGTAATCCAGATCGTTTTGCTTGAGCATTTCTTTGGCACGTGCACAGTAGGGACAACCAGGTTTTGTAAACAAAGAAACCAACTGGGGCTTCGCTGCGTCTGGATTGATGTATTTGAGCATTGTCTCAGCATCAGACACCTTAAAGGGATCGCCTGGTTCCTCTGGCTCAATAAACATTTTGTCAACCACGCCATCCTTTACTAACATGGAATAGCGCCAAGACCGCTTGCCAAAGCCCAAGTCTGATTTATCTACCAGCATACCCATACCCTCAGTGAATTCACCATTACCATCGGGTATGAAAGTTATATTATCTGCTTGTTGATCCTTTGCCCATTCATTCATCACAAAGGTATCGTTGACAGAAACACAGACAATGTCATCCACACCATTTTCTCTGAAAGTTTTTGCTAATTGGTTGTAGCCTGGAACATGAGTTGATGAGCAAGTAGGTGTAAAAGCTCCTGGTAGAGCAAAAACCACTACAGTCTTACCTGCAAATAAATCATCGGTTGTCACATCTACCCACCGATCGTTCTGACGGACACGGAAGGTGACGTTGGGAACTTTTTGTCCTTCGCGATATGGCAACATAACTTTAACTCCTAGCGAATTAGAATTTAGCAATCGTAAATTATTCTAAACAAAGCGTACTCATTTCGAGTACGCCCTGTCAAGATGTTAAAGGTTGTTGTTGGTTGTTTGGAAAGACTACTAACTACCAACCACTAACCACTAACCACCAACAGCGCAAAGTGCTTTAAGATTCCCGTCCCGATGCCCAAGTATCACGCCACTTGACAGTACCCTCACTGGCAATTACCCAACGCCGAGAGACAAGATTTTCCCGCAAAGGAGAACTTCCTTCCCGCCACATGGCATATTTATAGCTGATCAGCTTGCCTGCACTTTCATTAAAGGGAATCTCAGCAAACCAAGTATTAGAGTTGATGTACTCCAAGGGGTATGCTTTGCTAATGTCCCAATTCCCAAGTTCGGGGCAGTCGCCAATTACGACGATGGTTTCTCCCGGTTGGGTGCATACGCCATTGAGTTGTACCCGGACAATGGTTTGCCCTTTGACACGTTCGCCAACATGACTAATGGCGATCGCTTCTTTGGGAGCAAGTTCTAGGTTATAAATTTTGCCATCCTTGACTTCAAACTTGCGTCCCGTTAACAAACAGGTATGTTCTCTATCTGGTAATTCAGTTTCTACCTCTTCTAAGGTAACTGCATCACCTCTGTTCAAGGCGACAAAGCAACGTGAATCACGGTAGCGGCGTACGTAGCAGTAAACATCTGGTGTAATATATTTCTGCCATTGGCTACCCATTGATATGGCTGGGTTGAGACGACGCAGCCCAGAAAGTTTCCGCACATCCCGATAGATAGGAGTATCGGTATCCCATTTCTCCATCATCGGGCGGTTGTAGGGGTCGTTATTACCGTAGATATTGTTATCGCCATTGGTATCATTATGCAGATATTGTTCAGTGCCATAAAACAAACAAGGAATACCGCGAGTTGTCATCAACAAAATCACCGCCAACCGCAGCGTATCGGGATCGGGATTGAGAGTTTGAAAACGGTGCATATCATGGTTGTCGATAAACGTAATCAGTTCCGTCGCACCGTTATAGCGATAGTCCAGATCCAGTACGTTCTGAATCAGATAAAACCCTCGATCGTCGTGGGTTGCTAAAGCTTGCCGAATTGCCATGCACAAGCCAAAATCTAGGATCGTCATGCCAGAGTTATTGGCAAATTCCACAGCGCGATCGCTATCTGGATGGCTGTAAATCCATTCACCAAAAATAAACACATCTGGTTTGTGATTGTACATTTCGCCAGTAAACTCTTGCCAAAACCAGATAGGCATGTGCTTGACTGTATCAACTCGCAGTGCATCAACGCCACGATCTAACCACTGCTTAATAGCAGATTTGATGTAATTACGGTACTGAATATTGTTTTCGTTAAAAGTAGCTAAACCTGAGAGTTCACAGTTTTGAACCTGCCAATCATCTTCCCAGTCTGTAACTTCACCGTAGTGATGATACCAATGGTCTTTATCATCATTAAAGTCAGCAATCTTGACGCCATCATCATACAATTCACCCTTACGACCACCAGTATCAGGGCTGCTATGATTGCAGACTATATCCAGTACCAGCTTCATTTTACGCTGATGTAATTCTGCAATTAAGCGATCGAAAACAGTGTTTCTCTTATCTTGAGTTTTGTTAAGAGAAGGGTCATCATCAGCTGCTATGTAGCGGGGATTTAAACGCTTAAAATCTCTTGTCCAGTAGCCGTGAATAGCAGCACTTTCAATGAATAATTCCTCAACTTGCTCAAATAAAGGGGTTAGCCAAATAGCAGTCACCCCCATATTCTTGAGATAATCTAGCTTGTCAATAATTCCTTGTAAATCTCCACCCCAATACTTACCCCATTCTTCTCGATTGGGATCGTAAAGTTCGGAATTTATACCTACACTGTTATTAGGATCGCCATCATAAAAACGGTCAACGACAATGAAATAAATCGTTTCTTGGCGAAATTCTATGTCTCTTGTGTAGAGAAATTCTAAATCAATATCTGTATCTGAGGTCGGTGCTTTGACAATTGCTTCTACTTCTCCTGTTGGGTTTTCTACTTTGTATTGAGTATCTGAAGTTTGAGATGGAGGATTTGTTACCATAGCCACTTAATCCAAAAAGATGTTGCGAAATGTAAATTTCAAAAAGTCAATTTTACAGAAAAATTATTTCATAATTGCATACATCTTTCAATTGAAATAATCTATTTAAAAGTTAAAATAATAAATCTATCTAAAGTGTTTTTGTATTCGCACTTTAGATAGATTTTCTAATCTGGGAGCGCTATAGTATAATTCCTGGCAATATATTGTCTATAAATAACTATTCATCAATCAATTTCTATCTTCCTTTAGGTTATTTGTGATTGCTTCTTAAGGAGAGCCTAAAAGTAAAATATAATTGCCTATGTTAATGATTATTTGGTTTTCCATATAAAAAGTAAATCATCATTAAGTAAATGATTATTTAATGTATATTAACACAGAGGCTTTCTACATACAATCTGTAAATCTTTCTGGTTAAAAAGTCACTTTTTTAGGTTATAAACGTTCTACCCACTAAATTAATTAAGAGGTAAAAACTTGCTAGCACAGAGTCCAATTATTGCATTCACCATTCTTCTGGTCGTCATCTTTACCGTACCCCCTATTTTTGAGCGGCTGCGATTACCTGGATTAGTAGGTTTATTGATAGCAGGTGTAGTACTAGGTGAAAACGGACTCAACCTTCTTAACTCCGAATCCGAAACCATTAAACTGCTATCGGAGATCGGCAAAGTTTATTTGATGTTCGTAGCAGGTTTAGAAATTGACCTAGAGCAATTTCGCAAAACTAGAAATCGCTCAATCGGTTTTGGTACTCTAACATTCTTAGTACCAATGATTGCTGGCATTATTGTTGGTAGATTATTTAATTTTAGTTGGAATGCTTCTGTCCTGATTGGTTCTTTGCTTGCCTCTCATACTCTCTTGGCATATCCAATTGTCAGTCGTCTGGGAGTGGTGACAAATGAGGCAGTGACAGTGACAATTGGTGCTACGATTTTCACCGATACAGGTGCTTTATTAGTGCTAGCAATTTGTGTTGGCATTCATGGAGGAGAATTCACAGCCCTAAGTTTAATTACGCTTTTGGGTGGATTGGCAATTTACTCTGTGGTTGTTTTATTTGGCTTTGACTGGGCAGGAAAAGAATTCTTTCGACGTTCTGGTGATGAGCAAGGCAACCAATTTTTATTTATCTTGCTGGCGTTATTTTTAGCATCTTTAGGAGCGCAGGTAATCGGAGTTGAGAAAATTGTTGGTGCATTCCTAGCAGGTTTAGCTGTCAATGATGTTTTAGGACGCAGTCCTGTTAGAGAAAAAGTCGAGTTTATTGGTAGCGTTTTGTTTATCCCTTGTTTTTTTGTGGACATGGGATTGCTGATTGATATCCCTGCTTTTATTAAAACCCTCAGTTCAATTTGGCTAACTGTAGCAATTGTAGTGGGGTTGATAGGCAGTAAATTTGTGGCTGCATTTATAGCCAAACTGCTTTACCACTACAATATACCAGAGATGCTGACAATGTGGTCATTGTCACTGCCGCAGGTAGCTGCCACGCTAGCAGCAACTTTGGTTGCTTATGAAACACTCAACAGTGCAGGTGAGCGCTTAATTCATGAAGGTGTTTTAAATAGTGTGATTGTGCTGATGCTGGTGACTGCAATTCTTGGCCCGGTGATTACAGCACGGTTTGCGAGTTCATTAACAGTTTCCCAGACTGACTGGGCAACAGATCAACTATCAACGTGGTGGCAAGCAGATACTTGTGAAGTGGATGGACAAATGCGCTATCCATTCACCGTCGTAGTTCCCGTCTATAACCCCCAAACCCAGCGCTATTTGATTGAAATGGCAGCGCTACTAGCACGTCACGAATCTGGAAAGATTGTACCATTAGCGATCGCCAAATGCCATGTTCAAATGGACGATCCGCGATTAAAAACAGTACTAGATCAAAGTCAGCAACGATTGAAGGGTGTTTTAGAAATTAGTCAAGAATTCGGCGTGGAGGTATCACCAGTCATTCGGATTGATGATGATGTAGCTTTGGGAATTTGTCGCGTCAGTCGCGAACAAAACGCCAGTTTAGTCGTGATGGGATGGTCGCGTCACACAGGCTTTCGCGCCCGCTTATTTGGTAATGTTATTGATAGCGTCTTCTGGTCTTCTCACTGTCCGGTAGCAGTCACAAGATTGCTGAGTAGTCCCACAACAATCCAGCGCATTCTCGTACCAGTTGGAGATTTTACACGGCAAACTATGGGTGCTGTGCGGTTTGCCCAAATTTTGGCTGATGCCAATCAAGCAGAAGTGGTATTGTTACACGTGTGCGATCGCCGAACACCCCCAGTTCAGGTTGATAAGTTTAAGTCTCAACTGTCTGGTATCGCTGCTCAAAGTAAGTTACAAGTAAATACCGATATCCAAACCATTACTAGTGATGATGTGGCTAGAGTAATTATTCGGGAAGCTAAAACCTTTGATTTAGTTGTTTTGCGATCGACTCGCTATCGTACCGCTGGTGGTTTAGCTGTCAGCGAAGTAACAACGCAGGTGGTTAAAGAGTTAACTACTTCAATCGTGTTGCTGGGAGAACCTCATTCGTAATGTCGTCATCCGTCCTTAGTCATTATGTCATTTGTTTCAACTAATGACCAATGACTAATGACTAATGACTAATCACAACCAAATTTGTAAGCCTAGTTGTTTAAGATACCTTAAGCCATAGACAATTTGTTCGCGATCGCCCCAAAGTTCTAGATCAAACCAACCATCATTTTCAGTATTGGTATTGAATAAGGCTCTAACAATGTTAACAGTTATACCATAGCAAGAAACTAGCCCTGCAATTACTGGAAAAGAACGATAGTTTTTGGGAATGCAAACTTGAAACTTAGCGCGGGTTGTTTGTCCTTGGATTGCATTCAAATCATCTACTTTTTTGGGACTATTGAGTAAAATCTGTAAATTTTCCACACATTCTTGGGGAACTGTTTTGAGATTTAGCTGTTCAATTTCTACACCCAGTTCCTGGAGATAGGCAAAACCTGCTTCTAGCTGTTGACAACTTCCTTGAATTTCTAAATTAAACCAACCGTCTTCTTTAGTCTCGGCTTCAAAAGCAGCCGCTGCAATGTTAATTGTTAAGTCGTAGCGAGAAATTAGTCGGGAAACAATCGGTTGACCATAGTATTCCTGAGGAACCCGAATGCGAATGCAATCCAATGTGGGATTAACAGTAGTAGATACATTCATCAGTCCAATCCCCTGAATCATAAAAATTCTCCTGGAATTCAAACAAAGCTAAAATCCTTTGTTTGAATTCCAGTAGCACCTTTGCAATTATTCCATAAAGAACTAACTCTAGTAAATTGATAGTCTTACTGTAGTTTATACTAACACAATAAGTCTCTGCAATGTACAAGCATAAGAATTTGCAATCATAGTAGTTATAAACTCCTGCTTTAGTATATGTTTTTTTCGCTATGCAGATGTCGTATTAATTACCAGTGTTTAATTATGAACTGCAAACCAGCATACCAATGAAAAACATTATTTTTTGCATAAAAATCTTATTCAAGAGGTTTGTTGAAAGCTTGATTTTGACTGTTTACTGAGAGAATTTATATACCAAGCTAATAAAAAGACACTCTCGCTGAGTGTCTTTTCTCTTACAAATTTGAATTTTTTGGAATTTTGCGAATTTGATATTTTGATTTTGATTGCTTAAAACTAGCCCCTAACTTGTTTGATTTGATAAATCTGTTGCAGTTGATACATATGATTAAACAAATTCCAACAATATTCTTCTGGTAATCCGCAGGTAACAGCACCCCGCAAGACTACGTTAAAATACCAGTCGTTGGGTGCATGTTCTTCGGATAACTTGTTAACAACTACATAAGTCCGAACATTTTTGTAAACTCGTCCTTTGCAGTGAATATCTACAAATTCATGTCGATAACCGGCGCGAGGAACTTCTTCTCTTTCATCAAGGCGATCGCTAAATCGCCAAGGTAGCTGGTAAAGTACACCATGTACCGTACTAGCTGGATCTTTGACTATATCCAATACACCACACTTGCGAAATGAAGAATACCGATAAAACCCTAGTCGATAGCCTTTGAGTATTCCAGGTGCAATCACGTAAGAATGGGTCTTTTCACCAAGCGATCGCTTTAAATCCACAGGGCACATGCAAGATCCATAAGCAAAATAGTAAAACATCGGCTCTTGTTTTTGCAGTCCCAAATTTAAGTTCGTAGGATTTTGAGACTGTACCCAGTTGTGGTGTGAGTGTCCACTCTGTTTGCCCATCTATCCTTGCAAGTATCAACTACAATCAGGAATTATACTATAAACTTGCTAAGTATATAAATAAAAACTACTATAATTTGATTGATTAACCGTATTTTAAAAGAGTAAGGGGAAAAGGAAAAAAATCTCTTTTACCTTTGCCCATCCCCCTTTTATCTTTAACTTTTCCCCAACCAAAGATTAACTTTGTGCACTGCTGAGGAGTTGATTCCACGCCTTAAGTACAAACCGTAAATTCTCAGGTAGACGATTTTGAGAAATATCGTTGTATTGAACAGTACCGTCACTGCTAGTGAGGGTGTAGCTCGTGTAATCAGCAGCACCTGAAGGGGCTGGGTAATTCAGATTCTGGAATTCACTAGATCCCTTTTCTTCTAGCAATTTCTGAAATCTCCGCACCTGTTGCTGAGAAACGCGGCGAACGCTGCGTTCAGAGTCGTTAGCGTCACCTATGCGAACGCGAATCAAACGCCCGTCATCTAGCAAAACAGTTTCGTAGGTTCTACCGATAAAACCACCACTAGAGATTTGCCGAAAAACTATACCGCTTTCTAAAGGAGGTGGTAATTCGTTACTGGGTATTGGCACAGGCTTAACACTTTCTTTATTGGTGATTGGTTTGGGTATACTTATGAGGCTTGCAGTTTCATTCAACCTGACTTGAGAACCATCACGATTAGCACGATAAACCAGACGTTGTTTTCCAGCTTGTACAGTTACTTCCCAAGCCTGTTGAGCAATTTGTATACACGCCTCATCAGGACGTGGCAAACCCAGACAGCCATCTGTAGTTAGTTGTCCGACTTTAACAATGCGTAGTTGAGAAGTTGGCAATCCTGTGAATTTGGATGCAGCAGCTAAAACATTATCTCTAACAGAAGTGGGTAAATTATCTGATTGGTTATTTGGGGGAGTATTAGGATTTGCTAAGCGCAAAGAACGTCCATTGCTATTAGTGTGATAAATCCATGTTTGACTACCGTCAGACACCATCACCTGCCAACCCGGAACTAAGGCTTGGGTACAAAATTCACCTGGTTTAGGCAGGTCTAGGCAGCCATTGCGCCAAGTCTTTTGACTAAATTCAGTTATTTCCAATTTGTTGGGTAGAATTCCCTGTGTCCGTGATACATCTCGCAGTACAGCCCTTGCTACTGGTTGCGGTAAACCATTGTTACTAGCATTTACTTTGAGGATTTCATTTGCTGTTTCTGGCAAAATATCTCTAGGAGCAGCTATTGCGCTTTTTAGTAGTGTAAAGCCACTACTAATAGATAAAATGCCAGTTAATATCAAAGCCGTGAAAATTTGCGCTTGTTTGGTGGTACAATAATTTTTCAAGATGGTTTTCATGAGAGTATTGCCAGATTAGTCATTAGTTAGCAAAAATTAGCCAATAATCATAAGTCCAAAAGTCTACTGGTGACTAGAGGTAAAAAGATAAAGGATAAATCAATATATCATCCCATCACTGATTTCATCGGGATAAATTTTACGCCTGTTTTGCAAAGCGCTCATAAGGAGAGACGCTGAACTTTTTATTTTTTGTTCCTTAATTATGACTTAGTTTGAGTATGGCTATCTTAGCCCTCGCTACTTGTGTTTTCCAGCTTGGGGAAAATTGCCATTGACTGAGCGAGAGGATTTAATGATGTAGATTTACTCATGAAGGGAAGCAGCAAACTTCATGGCTTCACGTCAGTAATTTTACTAGCTTATACCAAGTTGCAGTCAAAGAAGTAATCTGTCATGTTAGAAAGCAACTTGGCATTAGACAGCGATCGCTGCTCAATTAAGTATGATTTGGCTAATCAAATCTAATAGTAGCGGCAGCCCAATCTTTTAAATCAGGTGCTAGCCAAACTAATTTTCGCAAGATTTCATCGTTTACCCACAGCACCAAGGGAAACTCAAACCGTTTGGAAAGCTCATCCCGCATCAAATTTGTAGATACGATCAGCTGATTAATTGCCACCACAGATTCTAAACCCTGTACCATCAAAGCTTCGGGTTGAGTAGAACCGAGGGCGCTGGTAATAGTTGTATAAAGCGTTTCCGCAGAAGCAGGGATAGACAATTCTGTGATTGCAAGTGGTAAAAATTCATTTAACAAACTCAATAATTGCTGCTGCTTGTTTGTAGAGTTACAGCAGGCTAAAAGCAGTGAAAATTGCCCTTGGGAAAGCATTATTGCCCTTGCTAACCTCTGGGTGGCAGTGGTAATGTTTATTTTGCTGTCTTGGTTATTAATTAGGCTTATCATTATAAACTTTGAGTTTAGTTTTAATAATTATTTACTATATTCAGCAAAATCACTCAGTGTCTTAAGCGTTATTGCAGCCATTGAGTAGTGTTGGGGAGATTTCGATGGTTTGTATTCCACAATTTTACTTACAGTATATTTCTCTATTTTGTTCTATTTTGTGGTGTATCATCTCATAAGCATCGATAGTTTACGTAATTTTGCTAAAAATACACAATAAATAAACTTTAGTTAAAATTTTCTACAAAAATTGAGTCTATTTTTCTACGTAAGTGTAACTAGACGTAAATAAGTAAGATTATTATGGTAGTTGGTAGAAACTGAGATCTATCTTGAAAGTTGGGCATAGGGCATGGGGCATTGGGCTTTGGAAGAGAGATTTTCATTCTTTGCTGTGCGCCCCGGTGCATGGGAGTCTTGCACCCTTGTTTGAGGGCTATTGCATAGGCGTGAAAGATGTGAATAGAAATTGGTTTAGCTAGATATTCCAGTCTTTTGGTACCACAACAATTAATTACTGAAATAATTACTGAAAATCTTTAATCCCCCATCCCAGGTATGAAATCAAAGCCATGTATTTGTTGTTATATTTATCCTATCCCCCGGGATAGGATAGTATTCTAACTAGTGCAGTGCGGCAAAAATAACCATACAGGTCGAAAGAACGCAGCCATTTTAGGCTACCAGACGAGCATTATTCCCTTATACTTTCTGCCTTCTGACACTAGTAAGACAAACAAAAAAGCTTGCCAAAAGCTTTCTCATTTGGTTGCATTGAGGAACTAATTGTGGTTGCCACGCCGGAAAAACTAGAACACACCCACGAGAAATTGCCAAGTCAACAACGAGTAGCCGTATTACTCATGGGCTATGGCGAAGTTGAAAGCTACGAAGATTTCGCTAACTATAATGAACAAGCTTTACATTTACTAACAGCAAAATTCGCACCAGTACCAACTTGGATTTATCCTCCTTTGGCAAAAATTTTGGCGCTATTTGATCGCCATGAGTGGGGACACCAACACAATGATTTTATTTCTCCGCACAATGCTATCTTTGAAAAGCAGCGTGCTGGTATTGAGAAGAGTTTGCAACAAAAGTGGGGCGATCGCGTCCAGGTATTCAAAGCTTTCAACTTCTGCGCCCCCTTTCTTCCCAAACAAGTCTTGGCAGAAATCAAAAACCAAGGTTTTGACAAGCTGTTAATTTACCCGCTGTTGGTAGTTGATTCTATCTTTACTAGTGGTATTGCGATCGAGCAAGTGAATAAAGCTTTATCGCAGATGTCTGATGGTAATGAACACTGGGTAAAAGGGCTACGCTACATTCCTTCTTTTTACAACGAACCCGCCTATATTGATATGATGGTTCGTCTGGTAGAAGAGAAAATTGCTAGCAACTTAGCCACCGCTTACCTACCTGCGGAAATAGGTATTGTCTTGATGAATCACGGTTGTCCCCACAAAGCCAAAGGCTTTACCTCCGGGATTACTGAAAGTCAAGCACTCTACGATTTGGTACGGGATAAATTAATTAATCGCTATCCTCTGATTTCTGTAGGTTGGTTGAACCACGACACACCCCTAATTGAATGGACACAGCCAAATGTCGAACAAGCTGCAAAAAACCTGATTCAATTGGGTGCAAAAGCGGTGATGTTCATGCCTATTGGCTTTGCCACAGAAAACCATGAAACTCTGTTGGATGTACACCACATTATTCATGCGCTACAGAAAAAGCATCCCACTGTAAACTACATCCAAATGGCCTGTGTCAACGATCGTCCAGAATTCTTGGAGATGGCAGCCGAATGGGCAAATCCTCATATTGCTGAGTTGTTATCAGAACAGGCGATGACGGTTAACCCGCAGCTAGCGGTAGCCCATCATCACCACCATCATTAAGAAGAGGGGGAGATGGGGAGAGGGGGAGAAAGAAGAATTATTTTCTCTCCCACTCCCCCACTCCTACACTCCTCCACTTTCCCACTCTTTAATTCACGCCTCGTAGCTTGCGGCTATTGTCAACTAAACTTTGAGCAAATTGATCAAACCTTTGAGAAAGCTTGTCATCTAACAGCTTACCTTCAGCATTGAAAGCTTTCCACGCTTGTCCAATTGCTACTTGTTCTGGAATTACCCAAGCATGAACCCATCTGAGAATTACTCGTAAATCATTCAAAGCGTTGCTGTTAGGCTGTCCCCCCAACACACTGATTAATCCTGCTACTTTACCAGACAGCTGATCAAAACTCATCAAATCCAAGGCATTTTTCAAGACACCACTGACGCTACCATGATACTCTGGTGTCGCCAAAATTAACCCATCAGCACTACTAACAGCATCCTGCAACCGCTTCACATCAGGGTAATCTGGATATTCATCTCCGCCATCGCAAAACGGTAACTGCATCTCGCGCAAATCCAGGATTTCTACCTCTGCACCTAAAGCTTCTACACGTTGAACTGCCAAACGCAAAGCCATCTGACTGTAAGAGCCAGGTCTTAAACTACCACCGATGCCAACTATTTTCACCATGATTCATTAACCAAGCACTAATTAACTTTAATAACCAGCTACGCTATCTCAAGACAGATTTTTGCAATACGGAATCATTACGACTATGAATAAATTCTAGCTATTTATGACGTAATATGTCAAATTCCGGTTAGACCTCAAATTTTCTAGTAGGAAGATAAAAAATCACCTGACTGCAAGAGGATTTTTGTAAAAAAATTACTAATTATCTACATGTGTGCCAAGTAAAGCGATCGCCCTCCACTTCCTTAAAGGTGAATCAAGAGTCTGAACTCAAAGCAGCATTCAGCGACCTAAGCCGAGAAATTTGGGAATGAGTTTTTATGAAAGCTACACTAGAGTGAGAAAAGGTTATTTCAACTATTTCTAGAAAAAAGCCATAAAAATCAGCGCTCAGCTTATTGCAGCGGACAAAGGGTAATTCTTATGAACAGTTTTGAGAAAAAACCACCGATGAAACAGCGATCGACAAAGCGAGCAGCTTTGACAGGAGCATTGGCAGCCAGCTTGATGATGTTGCCAGGATTTGTTGGGGGTACTCCCGCCTTGGCACAAAAAGCAGAGCGTGACTCCCTTAGCTATGGCGAATTGTTGCAAAAAATTGAGAACAGAGAAGTTCAAAGAGTAGACCTAGATGAAACAGAACAGATAGCAAAGGTTTATCTCAAAGGACAACAGCCAGATGCCCAACCGCAACAAGTGAAGCTTTTCGAGCAAAATCCAGAGTTGATTGCTGCACTCAAAGCTAATGATGTTCAATTTGATGAGGTTTCCTCTGCTAATAGTAGAGCTGCTGTTGGACTTTTGATTAACCTAATGTGGATTTTGCCACTGGTTGCTTTAATGTTATTGTTTCTACGCCGCTCTACGAATGCTTCCAGTCAAGCAATGAACTTTGGCAAATCCAAAGCTCGCTTTCAAATGGAAGCCAAAACCGGGATAAAATTTGACGACGTAGCGGGCATTGAAGAAGCGAAAGAAGAACTCCAAGAAGTTGTTACCTTCCTCAAGCAACCAGAAAAATTTACTGCTGTCGGCGCACGCATTCCTAAAGGAGTACTATTAATAGGGCCTCCGGGAACTGGTAAAACTCTATTGGCAAAAGCGATCGCTGGCGAAGCAGGTGTTCCCTTCTTCAGTATCTCCGGTTCGGAATTCGTAGAAATGTTTGTAGGTGTGGGTGCATCCCGCGTCCGTGACTTGTTCAAAAAAGCTAAAGACAACGCTCCTTGTTTGATATTTATCGATGAAATTGATGCTGTCGGTAGACAAAGGGGTGCTGGTATTGGCGGCGGAAACGATGAAAGAGAGCAAACCCTCAACCAGCTGCTGACCGAGATGGACGGTTTTGAAGGTAACACCGGCATTATTATTATTGCTGCTACCAACCGCCCAGATGTATTAGATGCAGCCTTGCTTCGACCGGGACGCTTCGATCGTCAAGTGATTGTTGATGCACCTGACCGCAAAGGCAGGTTGGAAATTTTAAAAGTTCATGCGCGGAACAAGAAAATAGATCCGTCTGTTTCTTTAGAAGTTGTTGCGCGTCGGACACCAGGTTTTACAGGCGCAGACTTAGCTAACCTCCTCAACGAAGCAGCAATTCTGACAGCACGGAGACGAAAAGATACAATTACCCAGATAGAAATTGACGACGCTATTGATAGACTAACAATCGGATTAACGCTGAATCCACTCTTAGATAGCAACAAAAAGCGATTGATTGCTTATCATGAGGTCGGACATGCTCTTTTGGCTACACTTTTGCCACACGCAGATCCTTTAAATAAGGTGACAATTATTCCCCGTTCTGGTGGAGTTGGTGGTTTTTCTCAACAGATTCTCAATGAAGAGATGATTGACAGTGGTCTTTACACTCGCACTTGGATACAAGACAACATTACTATGACTTTGGGAGGAAAAGCTTCAGAAGCAGAAGTTTTTGGAGAATCTGAAGTTACGGGTGGAGCCAGCAATGATTTAAAAATGGTAACAAATCTAGCCCGCAAGATGGTGACTATGTATGGTATGTCTGACTTAGGGCTAGTAGCTTTAGAAACTCAAAATAGTGATGTGTTTCTCGGTAGAGATTGGGTAACTCGGAATGAATATTCCGAAGAGATGGCGACTAAAATTGACCGAAAAGTGCGAGAAATTGCAGTTTATTGTTACCAAGAGGCTCGTCGTATTATCCGTGAAAACCGAGCGCTGGTAGATAGACTTGTAGAATTGATAGTAGAACAGGAGACTATCGAAGGAGAGCAATTCCGACAAATTGTTGCTGAATATACCAAGTTACCTGAGAAACAACAATTAGCAGTGTTTAGTTAGAGTTAGTTAGTGGTTAGTGGTTAGTGGTTAGTAGTTAGTAGGGGCGCAAGGCTTTGCGCCCCTACAGTGGTTGTTGGTTTTTGGTTAGTTATGAAAATCAACAATCTATTTTTTTATTAAGGGCATTAGCTTTGGTTTGATGATGAGTAGAAATACTATTAACTTTAGGATTAAAATTTCTGAAGAGGTTAAGTGAGCTTAAATAGAAGCTAAATTTCACCCTTTGCAGGACTCACACAAACCATGCTGACTGATATGTTGCCTTTTAGCTTTGAGTTAGATACAGTGGCCATTGCTGGAGCAAGTTTATGGTCATTGGCGCTATATCTGGGTTTTTCGCCAGTCAGTGAATGGGTGATCGAGCAACTCAACCGCTGGTTTAACTTTGCGGAGCGATCGCTTTACACTAGTAAGTCAGAATTTGAAAAGACTCGTCAGGCGAGAGAATCACAAAATGCTTTTTACGCCTCAGTGTTTAGCATAATTCCTTTTCTTGCGTTTGGTGCTTTATGTAACTGGGGTGTAGAAGTAAGTTTAGGTCGCAGCTGGGCGATTAGTATGGGGATACTCGCCTGTATTGGTTGTGGTGTTTACGAACTGGGACGACGGGACGGCAATTCTTCTGACTAAAAAACAGATAAGTACATAATGCGACCCGGAGAAATAAAAATCTCCGTGTCTTTGTGTCTTGGTGTTTAAAAGGTGAAAATAGAAATAAACACCATGAATATTAATATATATTACAAAAATTACAATTATTACCAATCACTAACTGAAAAATATATGTAGATGATCTTTATTGATTAACTCTATTTGCATCAACTCTTTAGCATCAAAAGGCAATTATAAAGATGCATAACCCACTTGATGAAACAACTCGTGCTTGGGGAATGGCTTGTCATCTTTCTGCACTAGGAGGGTTTATTATCCCATTTGGCTCGGTTTTAATTCCCCTAATTATTTGGCTGACTCAAAAAGAGAAGCACCCATTTATTGATGAACAAGGAAAAGAATCTGTTAATTTTCAGATTTCACTGATAATTTATTTATTATCATTTTGCTTGATTTTAGTTTTGTTAATAGTACTAATACCTTTCATATTAGGTCTTTTATCAGAAGATAATTCACTGAGTTTTTTATATTTATTTATACCTTTGCAAATCTTACCAGTATTTGTTGTTATGGCTGTGATGCTTTTTCAGTTAATCATGGCGATTATTGCAGGAGTTAGAGCATACAACGGTCAATCTTACCGCTATCCTTTTAATTTACGACTTTTGAAGTAGTCACTTAAATATAATTGTTTTTCCATAGCAATCCTAAATCATTCGTGAGAGGCGAGATCCCTGACTTCTCTAAGAAGTCGGGGTATGAGAATCAAATCCAAAAATTTTAATCACCTAGCCTTTTATTTCTTCATACACCAATTTTGCTAGTTTATCGGCTGCACCTGTTTCTCCTCTAATGCTTTGTAGTTTTGCTCGCATTTTGTCCAATTTTTCTGGGTGATTTAAATAATCAAGAACAATTTCCCCAACTTCTTCAGGTTGAAGTTTTCCTACTAATTCTGGAACAACTTCTGATTTTGCCCAGATATTAGGCCATGCTAATAAGCCTTTACGCTGTAAAAATATCCAGTTAATTAATTTGGCAAAACTTGAACCTACTCCTGGTAAATTTGCCAAAATTCCCGGTAAACCATCCCATGATTTCATAGCATCCAGTTGTTGAGTTGGTAGTAAGACAATCATTGGTACAGCTAAAGAACCGAGTTCGGCTGTATTTGCGCCTACTGTAGTTAAGCAAATATGACACTGGGACAATTTGTCGTAGGCTGGATGATTGGTGATTAATTCCACTGTTAAACCACTTGAGGTTTTCAGTATGGGAGGTTGAGAATTAATTAGTTCGGCAGATATACCACCGAAAGTTTTTACGTAAGGGTTTTTATCAGGATTGCCAAAACTAGCTAAAGTTTCTAATTCCAAAGTCGGTGCAACAGGAATAAAAAACTTTGTTTGCGGTCTTTTTGCATGAACATACTCTGCGATCGCCAAAGTCAAAGGTACTCCCTGGGATAATTTTGCAGGCTTTGATCCAGGGAGTAAACCAATCAATTCGGTCATTTGTCCTACCCTGCGGGAAGCTGCTAGCGCATCTATGTCATTTGTTATTTGTTCTTGGTCTTTTACCAATGACGAATGACCAATGACTGATGAAGCAGACGCAGCTGCTTCAGCCATCAAATCTCCCACAACTGTAAATTTGTGAGCATATTTAGGTGCTACTCCGGCAGCAACTTCTGGTTTCATCACCCCAAAACGGTCAATGAGATTATGCCAGCGTGCTTCCCATTCTGCATAAACAACAGTGCGATAACCTAGTCTTTTGGCGATCGCGACAGCAAAAAATTGGTCGCCGCCAAGAAAAACAACTACGCCACGACTTCTCCAATCCCAGTTTTCCTGAGTTTTTCCCCAGAGCAAAAATCGCCAAAAATGCTCTGCTGACTGGACTCTGTCTACTTCTGGGTAAGAACTAACTATATCTGCTTCTTTGCCACTAGCGTTTGGGCAAGGGGATAAAACTACTGAGATTCTAACTTGCGATCGCTCTTGTGGAAGTTTTTGCCTTAATGCCTTTACTACCGGGCGAACCCACGTAGTTACCTCTCCAGGCCCATTTGAGAGAATCAAAATGTCAAAAGTCATTGGTCATTAGTCCTTAGTCATTGGTTAGTGGTTAGTGGTTAGTGGTTAGTGGTTAGTAGTTAGTGGTTAGTGGTTGGTGGTTAGTGGTTAGTTGTCTCCACATCTCCCCATTTCCTGATATTTTGTAAAGAAAAATTTACATTTATGTGAGCATATACTTGTTAATTTTGTAAAAATTTGTAACAAAAAATTTCATTGTTTATATCGTTTTGTGTCAGATAGGCGACAAAATCACCATCCAGTAAGCTTTTTCTGATAAAAAAAAGACTGAAGATTTCCTAAAGAAGAGTCAAGAACACGCATCAAAGGAGCCTATCTGCATGTTCACCCACGTCAAGTCCACCATTAGACACATAGCTCCTGATAACCTAAAGGGGCGTCATTTAATCAAGGTGGTCTATGTCGTGTTAGAGTCCCAGTACCAGAGTGCATTGTCACAAGCGGTCAGGGCAATTAACGCAAACAATCCCAACGTGGCGATTGAAATCAGTGGCTACTTGATAGAGGAACTCCGTTCGCCAGAGAACTACGATGAGTTCAAAAAAGATGTCGAGAGTGCCAATATCTTCATCGCCTCACTAATTTTTATAGAAGACTTAGCCCAGAAAGTAGCAGCAGCAGTACAACCGCATCGCGATCGCCTTGACGTTGCGGTAGTTTTCCCATCGATGCCAGAAGTAATGCGCCTCAATAAAATGGGCACCTTTTCAATGGCACAGTTAGGGCAATCTAAGAGTGCGATTGCCCAATTCATGCGTAAGCGCAAGGAAAAATCCGGCGCTGGGTTTGAAGACGCGATGCTCAAGCTACTAAGGACTCTGCCCCAAGTGCTAAAGTTCCTACCGATGGACAAAGCACAGGATGCCAGAAATTTCATGCTCAGCTTTCAGTATTGGCTGGGGGGTTCGCCAGAGAATCTGGAAAACTTCTTGCTGATGCTAGCTGATAAATATGTATTGAAAAATGTAGAGACGTTAAATTTAACGTCTCTACAATACGATGCACCGGTTGTTTACCCAGATATGGGAATTTGGCATCCTTTGGCAACAACAATGTACGAGGATGTCAGAGAGTATCTCAACTGGCATAACAGCCGCAAGGATATTCCCAAAGATTTGAAAGACCCCTTAGCACCCTGTATTGGCTTAGTGTTGCAGCGCACTCACCTAGTTACAGGTGATGATGCTCACTATGTGGCAATGGTGCAGGAATTAGAAGCGATGGGGGCAAGGGTAATTCCTGTGTTTGCTGGTGGTTTGGACTTTTCCAAGCCGGTAGATGCTTATTTTTATGAACCCACTACCAAGACACCCTTAGTAGATGGTGTAGTATCTTTAACTGGTTTTGCTCTGGTAGGCGGCCCGGCACGCCAAGACCATCCCAAAGCAATTGAAGCCCTCAAGCGCCTAAATCGTCCTTACATGGTAGCTTTGCCCTTGGTATTCCAAACTACTGAAGAGTGGATGGATAGCGATTTAGGCTTACACCCAATTCAAGTGGCGCTGCAAATAGCCATTCCTGAATTGGATGGGGCAATTGAGCCGATCATCTTATCAGGAAGGGATGGGGCAACAGGAAAAGCGATCGCTCTCCAAGACCGGATCGAAGCAGTAGCACAACGCGCTTTAAAATGGGCGAATCTGCGTCGCAAACCCAAGCTACAAAAGAAAGTTGCCATCACAGTTTTTAGTTTCCCACCAGATAAGGGTAATGTCGGAACTGCTGCTTACTTGGATGTATTTGGTTCCATCTATGAGGTGATGAAAGCCCTCAAGAACAACGGGTACGACGTGCAGGACTTGCCAGAAAATGCCCAGGCGCTGATGCAAGAAGTTATCCACGACGCCCAAGCACAATACAGCAGTCCAGAATTGAACATTGCCTATCGGATGTCAGTACCTGAGTACGAAGCACTTACCCCTTATTCCCAACGCTTAGAGGAAAACTGGGGGCCACCACCCGGACACCTCAACAGCGATGGGCAAAACCTGCTGGTTTATGGTAAACACTTTGGCAACGTCTTTATCGGTGTCCAGCCTACCTTCGGTTACGAAGGCGATCCGATGCGGCTGTTATTCTCTCGTTCCGCCAGTCCCCATCATGGTTTTGCAGCTTACTACACCTACCTAGAACAAGTTTGGAAAGCTGACGCCGTGCTGCACTTCGGGACGCATGGTTCCTTGGAATTCATGCCAGGTAAGCAGATGGGCATGTCTGGAGAATGTTACCCAGATAACTTGATTGGTACAATTCCCAATCTGTATTACTACGCAGCTAACAACCCCAGCGAAGCGACAATTGCTAAGCGTCGCGGTTACGCAGAAACTATTTCTTACCTAACTCCGCCTGCGGAAAATGCCGGACTGTATAAAGGTTTGAAGGAACTCAGGGATCTAATTGCTTCTTACCAAACCTTGAAAGACACCGGACGCGGTATTCCCATTGTTAACACCATCATGGATAAATGCCGGATGGTGAACCTGGACAAAGATATTAACTTGCCAGAAATCGACGCTAAAGATATGTCTGCTGAGGAGCGGGATAATATCGTTGGCATGGTGTATCGCAAGTTGATGGAGATAGAATCGCGACTGTTGCCTTGCGGTTTACACGTAATCGGCAAACCGCCGAGTGCAGAGGAAGCAATTGCCACGCTTGTTAATATTGCCGAGTTGGATCGTCCAGAAGGTGTAGAGACGTTAAATTTAACGTCTTTACAAAGCTTGCCCCGGATTATTGCTAATAGTGTTGGACGGGACATCGACGAGATTTATAAGAACAGCGACAAAGGTGTTTTAGAAGATGTCCAGCTGCTGCAAGACATCACAATGGCAACTCGCACCGCTGTTTCCGCCCTTGTTAAAGAGCAAACCGACGCTGAAGGACGAGTTTCTTTCGTTTCCAAACTCAACTTCTTTAATATGGGCAAAAAGGAACCTTGGGTGGAAGCATTGCATCAAGCAGGTTACACCAAGGTTGATCCTGCTGCACTCAAACCGCTGTTTGAGTATTTAGAATTCTGCTTGCAGCAAGTTTGCGCTGATAACGAACTCGGTGGATTACTCCAAGGTTTAGAAGGTGAGTACATTCTTCCCGGCCCTGGTGGCGATCCCATCCGCAACCCGGATGTATTGCCTACAGGTAAAAATATACACGCTCTCGACCCGCAAGCCATCCCCACTACTGCGGCGGTACAGTCAGCCAAAATCGTTGTAGACCGACTGCTAGCACGCCACATGGTAGAAAACGGCGGCCAGTATCCCGAAACCATTGCCTCTGTGCTTTGGGGAACCGATAATATCAAAACCTACGGAGAATCGCTGGCACAAATCATGTGGATGGTGGGTGTGCGTCCGGTTCCCGATGCCTTGGGACGGGTGAACAAGTTGGAATTGATACCTCTAGAAGAGTTGGGACGCCCAAGAATTGACGTGGTGATCAACTGTTCTGGCGTATTCCGCGACTTGTTTATCAACCAGATGAACCTGCTGGATCAAGCAGTAAAAATGGCGGCGGAAGCGGATGAGCCTGTGGAAATGAACTATGTCCGCAAACATGCTTTGCAACAAGCTGAGGAAATGGGGATCAACCTGCGTCAAGCAGCAACTCGTGTATTTTCCAATGCATCTGGTTCTTACTCGTCAAACATCAACTTGGCGGTAGAAAACAGCACTTGGGAAAGCGAAGCTGAGTTGCAGGAAATGTACCTGAACCGCAAATCTTTTGCCTTCAGTGCCGATAACCCCGGTACGATGGAAGAATCCCGGCAGATTTTTGAACGCACCTTAAAAACTGCTGAGATGACTTTCCAAAATCTCGACTCTTCCGAAATTAGCTTAACGGACGTTTCCCACTACTTCGACTCCGATCCCACCAAAGTTGTAGCAAGTCTGCGCGGTGATGGCAAAACACCAGCATCTTACATTGCAGATACAACCACCGCCAACGCCCAAGTACGGACACTATCAGAAACCGTACGTTTGGATGCCCGTACTAAATTATTAAATCCCAAGTGGTACGAAGGGATGCTGTCTCACGGTTACGAGGGTGTGCGGGAACTCTCCAAGCGATTGGTAAATACAATGGGTTGGAGTGCAACTGCTGGCGCTGTTGATAACTGGGTTTACGAGGATGTGAACACCACGTTTATCCAGGATGAAGAGATGCAAAAGCGGTTGATGAACATGAACCCCCATTCTTTCCGCAAGATTGTATCAACTTTGTTGGAAGTGAATGGACGCGGTTATTGGGAGACGAGTGAGAGTAATTTGGAAAAGTTACGGGAGTTGTATCAGGAGGTTGAAGATCGGATTGAGGGAATTGAGTAGGTTATAACTGTGTAGAAACGCCCAATGTAGAGACGCGCCATGGCGCGTCTCTACACCAACCCCAAACGCAGCCAATAGACCAATCCAATAAATTCGCCCCTCTAAAACCTGGTTCATTACAGGCTATTATTAACGCCTATAAATCATCTGTAACCCGCTGGTGTAGAAAGAATGAGCAACAAAATTTTGGCTGGCAATCTAGATTTTATGACCACATTATTCGTGCTGATGGTTCTTTAGATCGAATTCGAGAATACATTGTCAACAATCCTATCAAATGGGAAGATGACAAGGATAATCCAGCAAATTTGTGGATGTGACCAATGAACAGATGTCGATTATCAATACAGAAAATTTTGTAGAGACGTGCCATGGCACGTCTCTACATTTTTATCGTATACAAAAAAATTAATTAAGCCTATTTTCAAGATAAATTGAGTATAGTACAAACATGATTTTTAAACTTATCGAAACCATCGTTAGTATTCCAATACTTCTGAAAGGTAGGCAGAGTTTTTAACTCCATTACATCACCACTCTCATATCGAAGAACTTCATCGTAGCCAAATACCTGATTTGCTTTAGCTGAAGTAGGTGGACTTTCCCAGTTAATAGCCCAAATTGTTTCAACAATTCGATATATGTTAAAATCGCCTGGCCAAATATCATATTCTGATTTGTAATCTAGAACTTTTACCAAGTGAGTAACGTGACCTCTTTGTCTCAACAGAATTAAATCATCTTTTTGAGGTTTATCAGCGTTGGTTTTATTGTCTCTCCAATGGAGTTTGAAAAGATATCCAGCATTAAACTTTGAGTAAGCCCACCACTCATTGCCTTGAGGTGTTACGTTTTTAGTCCACTTTAGATTTTTTAAGTCCATCATCATCAAATCCTAAGATAAAAAAGATTCCCTTTATAGATAGTTCCCAAGTTTGGGTATGTAGCTAACTAGAGAATCCAAAAAATTAAATCAGGTTTAATAGCTTAAAAATACGTAATATAGTTGCATACAGAGAAATCAACTTAATCCAGGGACATAAATATGACGCTTCGCTATGAAATAATTCTCTACTGGAGTGAAGAAGATCAAGCATTTATTGCCGAAGTACCAGAATTACCAGGTTGTGCTGCTGATGGCGAAACCTACCAAGAAGCACTACACAATGTAGAAATTATTATGCAGGAATGGATAGAAACTGCTCAAGAATTGGGGCGTTCTATTCCTGAACCAAGACAGCGTTTGATGTCTGCCTAATTGATGAATACTAAAGTGCGATCGCTCTTCTTTCCCAAAATGCGATCGCCTTGTTTTTGAGGTTTTCTGCAAGGCGATCGCAGTATTAGGTATCGAAGCATAAAATCCAAGCATGACCTAACAATAGGGTATTTTTTGCGATCGCTCATCTTCCCCACAACGCGATCGCATTTTTACCACAAAATTAATTCAAGGCAAAATCTCAAAACTATCGCAATCTTTAGGTCTAAATAATCTAAAATCACGCTGATCTAAAGTCAGTATTTTTGTAATACCATAGCGTTCAGCTACAGCCATAACAGTTGCATCTACAAAATCAATCCGGGTATCTCCATAATCTTCCAATATTTCCGCCACACGCATTACATCTTGATCTGTCATTGGCAGTTGCAAATAAGCCTACTAATGGGTCAGAATCAGACGTAACATTCGATTTTGGCGATTCGGTTTCCAGGTATAGCTTAACCGCTTCATTGACTATTGATTCAGGAGATTGACCTCGTTGATGAGCAAGAGTGATTAATTTTTCTAGTAAAGTCTGTTCTGGTTTCCAGTTAAATGTAGCGTCCACAAGATAAACTTTTTTTCACTAACAACAAATTGATCATAACAATAAGGCAAGATGAGAGCGATCGCTC
The DNA here is from genome assembly GCF_013388695.1 of Fischerella sp. Lineage (NCBI taxonomy): Bacteria > Bacillati > Cyanobacteriota > Cyanophyceae > Nostocales > Hapalosiphonaceae > Fischerella > Fischerella sp. Next base: position 43,200 of record NZ_JACAEU010000007.1, on the reverse strand, counting down.
TCATCTTCTCCAAAATGTGATCGCCTCAATGAAATAAATCTAATTTCTTCCACCTTGAAGGCTCGTTCAGAGTTGGGGATGCTAGCAACTTATTTCGGCAGTCGCAATTATTGATTGTGTGAGTGCCATTGCTATTTCAGCGATCGCCATTGCTATTTCGACAGTCGCAATTATTGATTGTGTGAGTGCCATTGCTATTTCGGCAATTGCATTTATTGATTCAGCGATCGCCATTGCTATTTCGGCAATCGCATTTATTGATTTTGTGAGTGCCATAATCATTTCGGCAAGTGCCGTTACTGATTGTGTTCATCCCGAAACAACAAATCGACACAGATGAATGTGTATAAACACAGACAAATTCCCAATCATTGCGTTAAACCGTAGATTATTAAATCCACAAAACTACTCATCTCAGGTACAAGGGTATCCCATTATCTTGAAAGAGATGATTCAAGGAATACTCCCATGTCTCTAAAAACTCGCGGTTCTGCTGCTGTGGACAAAGCCCAACGTCGTCTCGCCCTGCTTAAATCCATTGATGAGCATCTGGATTTCGGACACGGATTAACCATTGAAGCCTACAGCCGCCTAATCGATGCCACCCGTGCCATGCTGGAAGCCCATAATACGCTGCTGTCCAATCTTGATGAATCTCGTAAGACGTTAACCCAGATGGACAAAGCACTCTCGCAAATGTCTGAACGGATGCTGAGTGGAGTCGCGACTATCTACGGCAAAAACAGCATCGAGTATGCAAAGGCAGGCGGTTCTAATCGCAAGCGGAGTAAAAAATCTATTTCACAAGTTCCTCCAGTTGTAGCGGTTCTTGCCACTCAATCAGCCCAAACTGCAACTGCGAACAAGTTAACTGACGGCAACGGCAGCTTGGGCGATCGCTCCGTCAGTCATGCGGATTCGGATTGAAAGGTTACGTGCCAAGCATTGACTGAGTTGTTGCGCTCAAGAATTAGGGCGTTCAATTCCTCAACCAAGACAAAGTTTGATGTCTGCTTAATTGATGAATACGAAAGTGCGATCGCTCTCATCTTATCCAAAATGCGATCGCTCTTGTCAAGATATCATATTGTGATATCATTTAATTAACTAGTAAAGAAACGGATAAAGGAGCAGTTAAATCGGTGAGAGAATTTTTGATCGAAGCAGGAATTGAACCTTTATAAATTTATGGCTAAACCTTGAAAATACTGAAATATAGTAACATACGTTAAACATTGCCCATATTCATAAAATTTTTAAAGCTTATTTATCTCATACAAAACGCTCAAAAATCAGAAACATTCCACAAATTCAGATAGATTTTTATTTACTGATAAAGCCATGATGACTTACAAAGGATACACAGCCAGTATTGAAGTAGATATAGAAGCCGGAATCCTTTTTGGACGTGTATTAGACATTAAGGATGTAGTGACATTTAAGGCGAAAACTATTGACGAAGCGCGTCAAGAATTTGAAAATTCTGTTGATGATTATCTAGCTTTTTGCGAAGAATTAGGAGAAGAACCTGATAAACCTTTTTCTGGAAAACTTCCCTTTCGTACTACCCCTGAAAAACACCGAAAAATTTTTATTGCTGCCAAAAAGGCTGGTACAAGCATAAACGCTTGGATGGATCAGGTTTTGACAGTAGCCGCAGATCAAGCCATTAATACTTAGTACAGCTTTGCATAAAATCGTAGCTTTTTTAAACGCACGCCTGTAGCGGAGTAAGCGCACTAGGGCGTGTTTTCAAACTCTTAGATCCCCCCTAACCCACGGCAGTCGCTCATGGGGGAAACCCCCTGTTCTGCGCGCTGCCTCCCCTTCCCAAGGGGGATTTAGGGGGATCTGAAAATCTGGGATAGTGTTAGGAGTAGTTTGAAAACAGACCCTAGGGGCGCAGAGTCTTTCTTTGACCTAAATTTGAAATAATTGAAGAGGTCTGAACATGAAAACCAAACGCGAGAGAGAAGAAATTAAAACTATTAACGAAAATCTTAGAGCTATTGCCTACAGTATGGACTTGCTAATACCAGGATTTTATTTTTGGTGTCCATATTTCACTATTAGAATTGGCGGTGCAAGACCCGATGATAACCCTTACAGATATCCCGGCAAAATTCACAGTTCTGTAGGTATCGGAATAGTGCTACCAGGATACAAAATATTTACGACGTACCAGGGTAGCTATGACGCTTGATAAGCACACGATACAAGGTTTAGCTGCATTTACGAGTAAAACTTTATCGTCAAACGAGTTTGAAAAACTGATGGTTAATGCTGGATATTTTGAAATAGGAACCGCACCCGCGCAAGGTGGAAGAATAAAAATATGGTGGTCACACGATAGTTATCCAAGAGTCGAATCTATCTACAGTCCCGATAAAAGTACTGTAATAAAAATATGAAAAATCCTAGTGTTCCATTTGTTTGTATTTACTGTAATAGTCCAAATTTTGAATACATACAACGCGAAAATATTAACTGGCAAATGCGAACGTTTATCCATCTAATCACATTGATAAAGCTATGATGACTTATATTGCGATCGCCCTACCCCCAACCCAGTAGAATTTTCCAACAGACTGATGCTAACTAGCACTATTAAGTCTAATCTAGTACAGGTGAACTATGTAATGTAAATGCATGTCTGACTTAATTCTGTTTTGGCATCGTCGCGATTTACGTATCTCTGATAATACAGGACTTGCTACTGCACGACAACGCAGTGCAAAAGTTGTGGGTGTGTTTTGCCTCGATCCAAATATTCTCGAACGGGATGATGTAGCGCCTGTGCGAGTAACTTACATGATTGGCTGTTTGCAGGCACTACAAAAGCGATATGCTCAAGCTGGTAGCCAGTTGTTGATACTCCACGCCAACCCGACGCAAGCAATTCCTGCACTGGCGGCGGCATTGGGTGCAAAAGCTGTATTCTGGAATTGGGATGTTGAACCCTACGCCCAAGAACGCGATCGCAGTATCATTGATGCACTCCAAGAAAAAGGAATCGAGTTTCTAGAGAATAACTGGGATCAGATTTTGCACCCACCAGAAGATATCCGCACTGGTTCCAATCAACCTTACACTGTTTATACTCCCTTCTGGAAGAATTGGATTAGCAAAGCAAAAGCGAAACCAGTAGAAACTCTGGAAAATGCCGAGGGTTTAACGGAAGCAGAAAAAGAAATTGCCAAGACTGCTGGAGTGATTGAACTGCCTTCAGCCAAAGACTTAGGATTTGTCTGGGATGGAGAATTAATTATTGCCCCAGGGGAGGAAGCCGCGCAAGAACGTTTAGAGGAATTTTGCGATCGCGCTATTAATGAATATCAAGAACAGCGGAATTTTCCAGCGATTGATGGCACATCGCGACTGAGTGCAGCATTAAAATTTGGGGCGATCGGCATTCGTACTGTCTGGCAAGCGACACAGGAAGCCTTAGAAAACAGTCGCAGTGAAGAAACAGAAACTAACATTCGCACCTGGCAACAAGAACTGGCGTGGCGAGAGTTCTATCAACATGCTATGTATAACTTCCCAGAATTAGCAGAAGGTGCTTTCCGCGATACTTTCAAAAACTTTCCTTGGGAAACTAATGAAGAACATTTCCAAGCTTGGTGTGAGGGTAGAACAGGTTATCCTATCGTTGACGCAGCGATGCGTCAGTTGAATGAAATTGGATGGATGCACAACCGTTGCCGAATGATTGTTGCCAGTTTCTTGACAAAAGATTTGCTGATTAATCCTCAAATGGGTGAAAAATACTTTATGCAGAAACTCATTGATGGGGATTTATCTGCAAACAACGGCGGTTGGCAATGGAGTGCTTCTAGTGGGATGGACCCTAAGCCAGTACGTATTTTTAACCCTGCCAGTCAAGCGCAAAAATTCGATCCAGAAGGTGAATATATTCGGCAATGGGTTCCTGAATTAGGTTCTCTGGATACAGAATACTTAATTACTGGTAAAATTACACCTTTGGAGCGTCGAGCTATTGATTATCCCCTTCCCATTGTGGATCACAAACAACAACAAAAACTGTTTAAAGAACGTTATCAACAGCAAAAAGCTGGATAACGAGTTTGGAAATAATCATTAAGTCAGCGGCACAAGTGGCACAGCTAGAGCGAAAATATAGTTGGAGAAAATGATGATTTAAGTATCTTAGCTGCATTGCTACTACTTATGTCATCCCCCCTTGACCGCTCACTCAAAATTGAAGTCAGGCTGCTATCCTACCATCCGCAGTTATTGCAAGGACTTGATATCTGGCTGCGCTTGGGCTTGATATCTGATGCCCAAGTTCGGCAGCTATGTCGAGAGTTTCTTGTCTGTGCAGTGGTGTTAGAACCTCGGGTGCAACCGGAACCTGAAAAAGCAACTGTTACTTCCGAATCTGTAATTTCGCCACCAGAACCGACACAACCCAATGTCCTAGCAGAAATATTGCAGTCACTGGTTTCAGAATTAAGTGTCCGCTGGCTGCTTTTTTTAGGGGTATTTCTGGTAGTGCTGTCTTCTGGGGTACTTGCAGCCAGCCAGTGGGAAAGATTCCCTGCATCAGGACAGTATGGCGTTTTGTTCGCTTATACCCTGAGTTTCTGGGGAATGAGTTTTTGGACAGCTAAGCAAAGTAACCTGCGATTAACGGCGCAGACATTGCTGATTGTCACGCTTTTATTGGTGCCAATAAATTTTTGGGCAATGGATAGCTTCGGGTTGTGGCAGAATCCTGTGAACTGGATAGTAGTGGCGATCGCTTCTATTTGCCTAACAGCTATTACAGTATTTACCAGCAAAATTCGCTTGTTGGCTGCTAATTTCCCCAATCAGAAATTATTTTTGGTAAACATTCTTGGACTGAGTTATCTGCACTGGGGTTGGAATTTACCAGGATTTCCCTTTATTTCCCTTTATTTGGCAGTGGTGGGAACTACTCTCATTACTGTTTATCAAACTCGTTTGCCATCACAACAAATAGATAGACAGAGTGGTAATGGTATTAGTTTGCCTGCCTCTGTCGTAATTTATGCATTACTAGTGTTGCTAGCCCGGGGGATTTTTATTGCCCACGTAGATGTTACGCGGTTGGGTTTAGCTGTTGGTATTTGCGGTTGGCTGCTAACTTGGTTGGCACTATCGAAAGGTGTAGAGACGCGCCATGGCGCGTATCTACAAGCCCCATCTGTACCTTGGCAACTCATCGGCGGTATTTTATTATTCCTCGGTTGGTTAATTACAGTAGCATCTCATCCTTGGCAGGCAATAGGTGTAAGCGGTTTGAGTTTGTGGTTTTTCAGTCGTCGCTTGCAACTGTATAACCTCAAATGTGACTTTGTAGCTATTTTTGCCATTGGTTTAGAGACACTTTGGCTGGGTTGGCGGTTAGTACCTTACGGAGTGCAAAAATGGGCGATCGCCACTGCAACTCAACTCACCAATTCGCACAATCATCCTTGGGCGTTACTAAGTATTGCTTTATTTCCCTATGTAATTTTAATGGTGGCGTTGACAGATAAGCTGTACTGCACTCGTAGAAGAGAAATAGCTAAGTTTGGTGAACAGCTAACATTGGCTTTTGCCTCTGCGTTAACCGTAATTGCTTTAGTTAACCCAGCATTGCGATCGCTAAATCTACTTCTATCCACAATTACTTTAGCAATTGTCACACAAAGGTACATGTATCGCGACAGAGGAACAAGGGAACAAGCAGATATTGTTGCAGATCCCTCATCTTTGTCCTTCCCTGTCTCCCCAACCTTAATATTTCTCACTCATATCACCGGAGTGTTGACGCTGTGTTCGATCGTTGATTGGGTGTTCCCAAATCTGAGTAATGAAATCTGGGCAACTATTTTATTAGTCATGATGGTAGCCGAGTGGCTATTTAGTCTTGGTTATGGTTGGTGGCAACGTAGTGCTTGGTATATTGGGTTGGGACTAGCTGCAATTAGTTTTTACCTACTTTGGGTAAATGCTGACTTAGCCTGGAGAAACTATGCTGCTAGTAACGCCAGTTGGGGGTTGATTTGGTTGATTACTCCCCTAACTCTTACAGGTGTCGCTAGTCGTAGTGGTGGAGAAAAGCGAGATTTTACCACTGTCTTGAGTGTCATCGGGTTGGGAATTACCCAGTTACTAACTTTACCTGTAGCTACAGCCAGATTAATCGGTTTGACAGTTGCTGCGGCTTTGATGTTTGTCAATACTAGTTTTTTAAGAAACAATCGCTTTGCGGTAATTACAGTTGGCTTTGTTCTGAGTGCGATCGCCACCTTGCTGTGGGAAGGCGTACCCGGTTTCCCGAAACTATCAGTACAAGGGTGGTTTGTAGTCGGGGCAATAACTATCTTATGTTTATGGTTGACTCGCACAGCACTGCGGCAAAGAAGTAATGAATTAGCAAATATTTATGCAGTTGCCACAGATAGATTGGCGATCGCATTAACTGGTGTAGAGTTATTGAGTTTGACACTGCACTCTGTCTGGGTTTACCAACAAGTTACAACTCCTGGATTGTTGTATGTAGCTGCTAATGTCATCATGCTGGCAGCCATAATTTATCGCAGTTGGCGAGAACCAACAAATTTTGCCTTTTATGGCATTGGTTGGTGTTTAGAATTGATAATTGCCGAGTTGCTTGCTTTTGGTGAACGTTCGACTATTCAAATTGCGATCGCTAATATTGCTTTAGGTTTGATAACTCAGCTATTTGGAGAATGGTGGCAAAGGCGACACCGCTTAGATAACCTTCCTAGCAGCTTTCACATTCTACCCCTCATCTATGCAGGCTTTAGTATAGTCCTGCGCTTGAATACGTTTACCAACTGGACGGGTTTGGCTTCTTTGGGTGTAGCTGTAATTGCGATCGGGGTAGGGCGACGCCGCCAAGAATTTAAACCTCTGGTGTACCTAGGAGTTATTGGCATATCAATTTCTGCCTATGAACTTTTGTTCTATCAAATGCTGCAAGCTTCGGGGGGTGCGTGGGGCGATGGTTTAATTGCGATGTCAGCTTTAGGCACAAGCATCATGTATGCCTATCGTATATTGTCCCCTTGGCTGGTCAATTATTTACGACTGACACGACAAGAATTAAAAGTGATTGCCCATCTGCATTGGGCTTGGAGTAGTTTTTTGCTAATAGTTGCGATCGCCGCACCCATCCAAGTTAACCGCCTCTTGGGTTTAGGAACAGGCATATTTTTGATTCGTTACGCCATCTTTCAAGGAAGATTTCCACAGCCAAGAGAAAACAACAGTAACTTTGCGTCAGTCGTTACACCTGATGAAATCTGGGTTTACCTGGGGTTATTAGAAGTAGCTGCGATGAGGGTTTTTTGGCGAGAAACGGCTGTGGGACAATGGTTTGCTGGGCCGTTAGTACCTTGGAATGCTGCGATCGCCTGTGTGGTTGCCTATTTCCTCTACATCTTACCTTGGGAAACTTGGGGTTGGTCGAAAAGACCTTGGCAAAGAGCCGCCTACATCATACCACTAATACTTTTATGGGAAACCAGGCTGCTAATTCATCCAATTGCTTTGCTGTTAACAGCTGGGTTTTATGCCTTCCTCGCCAAATTTAGCAATCAATTCCGTGTCACTTACATCAGCGTAGCGTTGATTGATTGGGCTATTTTCCGCTGGTTTGCTGAGTTGGGTTTGAATGATAGTTTATGGTATGTGACAGTAATCGGCTTATCCCTACTATATGTTGCCCAATTTGATCCCCAACTAAGACAACCAGAAATGAAAGCCAGCCGTCACTACTGGCGATTGCTAAGTAGCGGCTTAATTTGTGGGTGGGCAATTTTATTTCATCAAGATACAGCCCTGATACCAGGAATCTTCAGTCTGATCGCCATCTTTGCAGGCTTAGGTTTGCGAGTGCGGGCTTTTCTTTACGTTGGTACAGCCACATTTATCATCACCGCTTTTTATCAATTGGTTCTTTTTAGTTTGCGCTACCCATTCTTTAAATGGATTATTGGCTTAGTAGTAGGTATCATGCTAATTTCCATCGCCGCCAACTTTGAAACTCACCGCGCCCAGTTAAATTCCCTACTTCGCAGTACCAGCGATAAATTTCAAGATTGGGAGTAGGTGAATAAATAGACAACTGCTGCATCAAATCAAACATCAAGTAAAATCAAAAGTTATGCCACAAACCCCATCCGATCGAGCAACGTGAAAACAGATACAATATTTTATCGCTTGTTCCAAAGCTTCCCCAGTATTTTCTTTGAACTCATCAACCAACCACCCGAAACTGCGATCGCTTACCAATTTTCAAGCGAGTTAAAGCAAACCAAGGTTTATCAAGAAGCCAAATTAGAGGGTAATACCGATTTAATAAATGTTTACAACACATCCTGATGTAGAGACGCGCCATGGCGCGTCTCTACAATGTCTATTTGTCGCATTATTTTTTCAAAATGGTATAAGTTAGAGGGCAAGTTAGAGGGTAAGTTAGAAGCAGTTCCTTTTATGTTGAGCTTAGGTGCAACCGTAGAACAAATAGCAGAGGCACTAAAGTTAGATATAGAGTCAGTGAGACAGGTAGCAGAATCTACAAAAACAATACAGGAAAAAAGTAGCCAGTCGGACACTGCTAAATAATTCATCTTTGCTTATTCGTCTTTACATCTAGAATAGGCTTTTGAACTTGGTGTAAAAAATTTTTAGCCAAGACGATAGTTTTTGGATAGGGGTAAGTACCTTCATGACAAAAGACTTGTTGGTACTTAAGTCTTTATCCCAGGTTGGACACTGTAAAATGAAAGATTTGGCATGGTTTTTTGCCCATTGATTCCCCAGTGTGAGGGAAATAAAATTGAGTGAGCAGTCTACACTACCCACTCTACTGAAAAACTTATTTTCAATTAAATGCTACTTATGTAGTTAATAAGTAGTATGGTTAGTATTCAAGAGTCAAGGATAATATTTGGACAGTGGATTTTTGGTTATTGACTCCAGATAATGATGTTTATTGACTCCCATTTACTTACTTAACTGTTTTCATCTTAGGAGTTGCAAACTTACTACAATCTCCTGCCCCAAAGTCAGGTACAGTTACTGTCTCGGGTTTTTTATCTTTATCTCCTGCGTATGGGGTGTCAGCCTCACATACGGATGCTTGAGTAAGTGGTTCTTTGATACCATTTACATCCTGCTCTATGGTATAAAGCAAGCCAACGTAGGACTTAATTTTAGCAGCTCTAGAAGCAGCTACATTAGCAGCAGCTTTTGATGCATCTTTAGTAGCGCCAAGGTCAATGGTGTATTTATAGTTATCAGTCTCTTGTTTAAGACCAATACCTAACAGCTCAAACTTATCGGCGAATTGATTAGCATTCTCCAAATAGTATGCCTGCTGGGCTCGGTTCATAGCACCAACGTTCTGCTTGGCTTCCGACTGTCTGGCTTTGCTAACTTGGTTGAGTAGCGAGGGCAGAGCAATAGCCGCTAATACACCGATAATAATTACTACCACCAATAATTCAATAAGTGTAAAACCTTCATCGCTTTTTTTCTTACGGCCGTTGAGATGTTTCAGGAATTTGGTTTGCAGTTCTGGCTTGAGCATGTGTTTCTCCTTACAGTGGGTATGTTATAGGCGATTGCTGTGTTATAGATGTAACTTACCCACGCGCGATCGCTTTCATATCACTGTGGTAAAAAATATTTCACGTCACCGCGGAAAAGGGAGATGGGGGAGGTGGGGAGATGGGGGCTGTGAAGGTTGGGGGAGTGTGAGGAGTAGTAAATAACCAACCAACAACTAACCACTAACCACTAACCACTAACCACTAACCAAAATCTTTTGTTATGATAAATTATACGTAGTCGTCATGAGTTTGTTTATTTTAGCCATCATGACCAACCCAAATGTAGAAAACGTGGTAATTATAGGTTCTGGGCCAGCAGGGTATACAGCTGCTATATATGCGGGACGCGCCAACCTGAAACCAGTTGTATTTGAGGGCTTCCAAGCCGGGGGTTTGCCTGGTGGACAGTTGATGACAACGACTGAAGTTGAGAATTTTCCTGGGTTTCCCCAAGGGATTACCGGGCCGGAACTGATGGATCAGATGAAAGCTCAGGCAGAGCGTTGGGGAGCCGAGCTATATACTGAAGATGTGATTGAAGTAGACCTACGCCAGCGTCCGTTTACTGTTCGCTCAGAGGAACGAGAATTTAAAGCCCACAGTTTAATTATTGCCACAGGTGCAACGGCAAAACGGTTGGGACTACCTTGTGAGGGACAATTTTGGAGTCGGGGTATTTCTGCTTGTGCGATTTGCGATGGTGCTACGCCGATTTTCCACGGAGCTGAATTGGCTGTAGTGGGTGCTGGCGACTCAGCAGCAGAAGAAGCGATTTATCTGACCAAGTATGGTTCTAAGGTAAATTTGCTGGTACGTTCCGACAAGATGCGGGCTTCTAAAGCCATGCAAGACCGTGTTTTGAGTAACCCAAAAATCCAGATACACTGGAACACCGAAGCCGTGGATGTGTTCGGTAACGGTCACATGGAAGGGGTGAAAATCCGCAATAATAAAACCGGCGAAGAAAGCGAATTGCACGTTAAGGGTTTATTTTACGCGATTGGTCACACTCCCAATACTTCTTTGTTTAAGGGACAATTAGAACTGGATGAGGTGGGTTACGTTGTTACCAAGCCTGGTTCACCAGAAACAAGTGTAGAAGGCGTTTTTGCTGCTGGCGATGTGCAGGATCGCGAGTATCGTCAGGCAGTTACCGCTGCTGGTAGTGGTTGTATGGCGGCGATGTTGGCAGAACGTTGGTTGTCTGCTCATGGTCTAATTCAGGAGTTTCATCAGGTGTCGCAAACTCCAGATAATGAATTACAGCCTCAGCCAGCTGCAAACAAAACTCCCACTGACACCGAATTTGATATTAATGCGACGCGCCATGAGGGAGGTTATGCTCTCAGAAAGCTTTTCCACGAAAGCGATCGCCTTATTGTTGTCAAATATGTCGCCCCTGGTTGCGGCCCTTGTCACACCCTCAAACCCATATTAAATAAAGTGGTAGATGAATTTGACGGCAAAATTCACTTTGTCGAAATTGACATCGACAAAGACCGAGATATTGCTGAGAATGCAGGTATCACTGGCACACCAACAATCCAGTTCTTTAAAAATCAGGAACTGTTAAAAGAACTCAAGGGGGTAAAGCAAAAGAGCGAGTATCGGCAGTTGATTGAAAGTAATTTGTAGCCGCTGCGCGGAGTCAAGAATCAAGAGTCAAGAGTCAAGATTTGAGGCTCTTGACTTTTTACTGTATCTGTATTGTATGGTGGTCGAATTTTATTAAAACAGAAATGAAGGTGCGTTAAACTTCGTTAACGCACCCTACTTTATACTTGACAAAATTGCTCTCAAGCCTCAACACTCATAACTCAAATCTGATTTTTCAGACGCGTCATGGTGCGTCTTTCCCAAACCTATGACTGTTGTAAAAACTCAACTGCCAAGATTTTTTAGTTTTGTTAAGAATCCCAACCTTTCTCAGCAATTGATGCTTGTGGGGTTAGTAATAACAATTTTATTTATATTCCTGGCGGTGTTTGCTCCTCTATTTCAGGCTTGGGGATGGCTGCAAGATCCCACAGATTTCTTAAGTAACCCCATTCACAGCCCACCTTCATCCAAGCATTGGTTTGGTACCAGTCGCCTTGGCTATGATGTTTTCTCGCGTACGCTATTTGGCGCACAAGCAGCATTGCAAGTGGTTTCGCTGGCAACAGCGTTGAGTATGGTTGTTGGTGTGCCTTTGGGCATGGTGAGTGGCTATGTTGGCGGTAGATTAGATAAGATACTGCTGTTTCTGATGGATAGCATTTACACTCTACCGGGGCTACTACTTTCGGTAACGCTGGCATTTGTGGTGGGACGAGGGATATTCAATGCAGCGATCGCCATTAGTATTGCTTACATTCCCCAATACTACCGTGTCGTTCGCAATCACACGGTGAGCGTGAAAACAGAAGTATACATAGAAGCTGCCCAAGCGATCGGCGCTAACACCTGGCAGGTGCTTTCTCGCTATCTATTTTTCAACGTCATTCAAAGCGTACCCGTACTATTTACCCTCAACGCCGCCGATGCAATTCTGGTTTTAGGAGGTTTGGGCTTTTTAGGTTTAGGATTACCGGAAGAATTCCCAGAATGGGGACGCGACTTAAAACAAGCTTTAGAAGCCCTACCTACAGGGATTTGGTGGACTACCCTCTTCCCTGGATTAGCGATGACATTGATGGTGGTAGGGTTATCACTACTAGGTGAGGGGTTAAATGAATTTGTCAATCCTCGTTTAAGGAAAGAAAATGGAATTCGGAAATAGTCAAGGGATTGGGGATCGCGGATCGGTTATTTTCTTTCCAATCCCCAGTCCCCAGTCCCTAATCCCTAATCCCTGTATATTTGTGAGAGATGCTTGTGAAAGATAACCTTTCTTTAGTTGCTGCCGCTGCTGGTGGTTTTATGCTTTCCGTCGCTCTAGCTGGTATCTTACGAGGAGCACCAGTTACATCTTGGCAGGTGCAAGCAAATGTCGGTTCAACTCCAGTAATGTATGTAAGTCAAGCTGAACCAATTAAAAACGAAATTAGTCATAAAAAGAGTAACCACAAATAGTTGCTTGTTGTTCGTTGATTGTTGTTTGGATAACTAACCACTAACTACTAACCACTAACTACTAACCAAAAAGTGTGGTGATACCAGAAGTAATTGGCATTGACTTAGGGGGAACGGCGATTAAACTGGGGCGATTTACGGTTGATGGCACTTGCCTAAAATCTTTAACTGTAGTGACTCCCCAACCAGCAACCCCAGAAGCAGTAATAGCAGTGATGCTAGATGCGATCGCGCAACTCGATCCCGAAAATCAAGCTGTTGCCATTGGTGTTGGTACTCCTGGGCCTGCGGATGCAGCTGGACGCATTGCCAAAGTCTCCATTAACCTGCCAGGATGGCACGATGTCCCCCTTGCTGATGCTTTAGAAGCGAAATTTGGCAAACCTGCTATTGTTGCTAACGATGCCAATTGTGCAGGTTTAGGGGAAGCTTGGTTAGGAACCGGTCGCCACTTTCAAAATTTCATCATGCTGACTTTAGGAACAGGCGTTGGTGGTGCGATTATCCTTGATGGCAAATTGTTTATAGGGCATTACGGAGCAGCTGGCGAGTTAGGTTTAATCAGCTTCAACCCTGATGGCCCAATATGTAATAGTGGCAACCAAGGTTCTTTAGAACAGTATGTCTCTGTCACCGCAATCCGCCGCCGCACCGGCAAAGAACCAGCCGAATTGGGAGCTTTAGCAAAAGCAGGAGACGCCAAAGCTTTAGCATTTTGGCAAGAATACGGTAGAGATTTGGGTATCGGTTTAACAAGTTTAATGTACGTGCTGACACCAGAAGCGATCATCATTGGTGGCGGTGTCAGCGCTAGCGCCGAATTTTTCTTACCAGCTGCCAAAGCCGAAATTGAAAAGCGAGTTTTGCCCACCTCTCGCGTAGGTTTACAAATCTTGCCAGCCGAGTTAGGTAATTGTGCGGGCATGTTGGGTGCAGCGAAATTGGCATGGCAAGTGGTAGAGATGGGGAGATGGGGAGACAACTAACCACTAACCACCAACCACTAACCACCAACCACTAACCACTAACTACTAACCACTAACCACTAACCACTTACCACTAACCACTAACCACTAACTAATGACCATTGACCAATTCAATTTTTTGCAAATCTTGCAGTACTTCGGTGGCTGATTGATAGCGATCGCTAAAATGGTAGCGCACCATCTTATCTAAAATCGCTGCCAATTTTTCGCTAACTTTCGTCCCATGACGCCATTCTATAGTGCCAGTTTCGGGATGGGGATGAAGTTCGTGTGGCATTATCCCGGTTATTGCTTGAATGGCAATCATCCCCAAAGCGTAAATATCGCTGCACAAGCGGGGATGACCTGCAAATTGTTCTGGTGGTGCATAACCCCGCGTACCAATAGCTACTGTTGCCAATTCGGTCTGTTCCGCTGTTGGTGGTTGCATCATCTTGACTGCACCAAAGTCAATTAGCACCAAGCGATTATCTGTATCGCATCTAATAATATTACTCGGTTTGATATCTCGATGAATGACGCGATGTTCGTGAACAAACGCCAGAACTTCTAAAATCCCTTTAAGCATCTCGATGACAAAAGTTTCATTTTGTACGTCATGATTTGGTGGTAATTCTTCACTGAGGGCATGTCCAGAAATATATTCTTGTACTAAATAAAATTCATGATTTTCTTCAAAATATGCCAGTAGTGCTGGAATTTGATGATGTTTACCCAAAACTTCTAAAATTTCTGCTTCTGCATCAAATAATCTTCTGGCAACTTGCATAAATTTTGTATCTCGGCGGGCTGGCATTAGTTGTTTCACAACACAAACAGGACTGCCTGGACGCTGCGTATCTTTTGCTAAATAAGTACAACTAAATCCACCCGAACCGAGTACTTTTGTGATTTGGTAACGTCCACCTAAAATAAAGTCACCAGTTGTTTTTTCCGTGTTATCAAGCGTGGCAGAAGAGTGAACGTGCTTGTCGTAGATGTGTGTAGTTTCTTTTAATAGTGTATTTAAATGTTCTATGGCTTCTTTTTGTTTTTCAACTTGCTGGATAATTACTTTAGTTTGTTGTTGAGTTTGGTAGCTAGTGTAAGCCATAACACTAACACCACCCAAGACAACAGCTAGGGCAGGCGGTATCAAAGGCATCCACACCCCTTGCAAAAACAACAAATAGCACACACCCACCAAGCCACTCAAAGATACGCCACCAGCCAAACCCAGGCGCAAGGGATATTGCAACTGCCATGCTAAGACACTACCCACTAATGCCCAGCCTAAAATCCATACAGCTTCTACCCAGTCGGGTAAGTACCAAATAAGGGGTCGCTCATTCAGTACTGCACTGATAATCTGACTCGCCATCTGTGCATGAATGAAGACAGCTGGCATTCTCGGTGGATGCTGTGGTGAAGCGCTGTAGGGTGTATAAAAGCCCGGATGGAGGCTACGGGCAGTAGTACCGACGATAACGAGACGATCTTTTACCCAATTGGGATCTACCCGACCTTGCAAAACTTGTGTAACAGTTACTTGTTGGGCAAAATGAGAGGGATCGCGGTAATTTAGAAGTATTTGATAGCCCCTTGCATCTATGTTTTCATAGCCACCTGAATTCTCTTGCAAAGGTGGAAATGAATTTTTACCCAAGTAAAAATGTCCTGTGTCGGTAAAATCGAATTCGATACCTTGTCTTTCTAAATAATTAATTGCTAGTAAGGCAGCAAATGAAATTTGTGTTGTACATTTTTTGTCATTGGAACCAGCAAATAACAAACTGCGACGAACAACGCCATCATCGTCAGAAATTACATCGCTAAAGCCGACTTGGTTAATTGGGAAATTTGGCGGCGGTGGAATTTCTGAGCTATCTATGCTGCTGAATGTACAATAAGTAATAACGTTATCCAGATTTTTAAGACTAGCCCCCAAATTTTTCTGTTTAGAACGGTCGATACTTAACCCAATCACACGCGGTTGATAGGATTGTAATTTCGCCAACAATTGATTGATAGTGTTATCTGGCAGAGAAATAGCTTCTGACTTTAAATCATCTTCAGTAACGGTAACTAATAAAATCCGAGGGTCTAATGCTTCAGGGGGGCGTAGCTGCAACATCTGGTCATAAGCGCTTAATTCCCAAGCCTGCAACCATTTTAGATGGCGAACACCTAGTATTAACATGGTGACTCCCACACTGGTTACAAGAATAGTTTGCAGCCAGTTTTTAGTGGTAGTGTCCTGAGGACGCTTATCTTTTGTGAAAGTAGCATGAAATTTCCTGAATAGTCCTGTAATCACAGTTTTGTGGCAAGTAGCCCAAATTTGGTAGATGGTGCAGACAGGGAATTACCCCAAGTATTCTCAATGTAGCAAGTTGTTGGTGGTTAGTAGTTAGTGGTTAGTTGTAGAGACGTGCCATGGCACGTCTCTACATTGGGTAGTGGTTAGCAATTGGCCATAATATCAAGTCTGGATAATCAATTTATGTTCCTACTGCGATGCTCCGAAGGAGCGGTCTTTGACCATCGCAACTATTAGGTAATACCCCAATTACCAATTACCCATTACCACACGGGCGGATAGTATAAGTGTTCAAACGGACATGATATCAGTCACTTGTAGTCTATCCACAGCAAGGCGATAATTAATGCTGTTGGTTTTGGCACAAAAAGGGAGAAAATTTATGGAGCACGACTTTAAAGCGCTGGCTGAACTTTACAAAAACGCGCTCCTCAACGACGTACTCCCATTTTGGGAAAGACACTCGCTCGACTGGCAGCAAGGCGGCTATTTCACCTGTCTGGATCGTGAAGGCAAGGTTTATGACACAGACAAATTTATCTGGCTGCAAAACCGCCAAGTTTGGACTTTTTCCATGCTTTGCAACCAGCTAGAAAAGCATGAAAATTGGTTAAAAATTGCTAGCAACGGTGCTAATTTTCTCGCCCAACATGGCAGAGATGCCGATGGCAACTGGTACTTTGCCCTAACTTGTGAAGGCAAGCCACTGGTTCAGCCCTATAATATTTTTTCTGATTGCTTTGCCGCAATGGCATTTAGTCAATACGCCCTCGCCTCTGGTCAAGATTGGGCTAAGGATGTGGCTATGCAGGCTTACAACAACGTTTTGCGCCGCAAAGACAACCCAAAGGGCAAATATAACAAGAGCTATCCCGGTACACGCCCGATGAAATCATTGGCTGTGCCGATGATTTTAGCCAACCTGACTCTGGAAATGGAATGGTTGCTGTCCAGCGAAACTCTTGAAAATGTTCTAGCTGCAACTGTTCAAGAAGTGATGACCGATTTTCTAGACCAGGAACGGGGACTGATGTACGAAAATGTTGCTCCTGATGGTTCGCACGTTGATTGTTTTGACGGACGGTTAATTAACCCTGGTCACGGCATTGAAGCGATGTGGTTCATCATGGATATTGCCCGTCGGAAAAACGACACCAAAACTATTAACCAAGCCGTTGATGTGGTGCTAAATATCCTGAATTTTGCTTGGGACAGCGAATACGGCGGATTATATTATTTTATGGATGCAGACGGTCATCCCCCGCAGCAACTGGAATGGGATCAAAAGCTGTGGTGGGTGCATTTAGAATCTTTGGTTGCCCTGGCAATGGGTTATCGCCTGACGGGACGTGAGGCATGTTGGGAATGGTATCAAAAGATGCACGATTACGCTTGGTCGCATTTTGCCGATGCAGAATATGGTGAGTGGTTTGGCTACCTTAATCGGTGTGGGGAAGTGCTGTTGAATCTCAAAGGTGGTAAATGGAAGGGATGTTTTCATGTGCCGCGTGCAATGTATCTTTGTTGGCAGGAGTTTGAGGCGTTGAGTGCAAATTCTGGAGTGTTATTTTAGACGACCAAGATTTTCGATCAAGTAGTATTTAGCTGATAAGCTGATTCCAGCAATGACTAATGCACCTTTGGGCATGGAATTTGAGTGGAATCCTGATAAAGCTGACAGAAATCTTAAAAAGCACGGCGTTTCATTCCAGGAAGTTGCCACTGTCTTCGGCGATGCCTTATCGATAACCTTTCCAGATCCTGACCACTCGATAGCAGAGAGCCGATACGTTACTATACTATAGGATTATCCAGGCATGGTCGCTTGCTACTGGTTTCTCATACTGACCGAGATGAGCGTATCAGGATTATCAGTGCAAGAGAAGCAACACGGCAAGAGCGGAGGTTTTATGAGGAAGGAGATTGACAACGAGTTTGAGGATGAGCTACGCCCTGAATACGACTTTTCCAAAATGACAGGTGGTGTTCGGGGAAAGTATGCAGAACGCTACAAAACTGGAACTAATCTCGTGTTGCTTGATCCTGATGTAGCACAGGCATTTCCAACTGATGAATCTGTCAATGAAGCATTACGTTTATTAATGCAAATAGCTCAACGCCAACGCACCCAACACCAATAAGCCTTAAGACTTTGTGCGAGCGTATTCTAACACTTCGTTGTACGGGCAAAAGCTCAGGTATTTGTTAGTGCGATTTAGTGCGATCGCTTTTTCTAGAGTGAGTTAAGCTACGTAGGTCTTGCCTTCCAATAGCGCAACCCAACACCCCAAAAGCCCGTATATTGAGCATTAATTATTAGAGTAAGCTGATGTGCATTTAAGTTGTATAATCAGGGCGGGCGAGACGCCCACCCCACAAGAGTTTGATTTTTTTGAGAATGCAAATTAAATGCCTTTTAGCTTATGAATTATTATTGAAATCCAATATGATGCTTAGTCTCAAAGAAGCAGCCAAAAGGTTAAATGAAAGGTTAGGATCTGAAACTCATGAGTTTACCTTAAGTAAAGTTACTGATTTAGCTAAGAGCGGGAAACTTCCCGGTGCTTATCAGAAGAGATTTGGGGGGTGGTAGATTCCGAAAGAAGCTATTAATAACTACATAGAAGAACAAGAGAAGCAAGCAGTAACGCAATCACGACAGCAGAGATGTAAGTTTGTTAATGTAACAATAGTTGTAATATTTACAATGTTGGCAGCAATTCCAGCATTTCAGTATTTGCATCTATTTCAAGCGGGTAGGTGATAAAGCGAGCTAAAGCTAGTTGGATATTATTGATGCGATCGCAGATTATAGTGTTGCTTAAGAAAGGAAGTTGTACAATATTTGGTTACTTCTACGCCACACCATACCCTGTATATTCTCTTGCATAGGCGGGCTGTAAGCCCAATACAATATCGTTCTTTGGCACACCCATTGCTACTAATTCATCAGCAAGCAACTTATCAGTCTGATTGCGTTGAATCCAGATTTTACCGTCTTTAATATCCAAATGCATCACGCAATTATATATACGGCGATGTTTATCCCATCCCAAATCAACAATTTGATAATGGTCGTGTTCTGTATCAAAAATTGTTTGCACCTCTATTTCGCCATTTATGGGTGTACTTTTACTATATTCAGTTAATAGTTTTTGAATACACTGACGATAAAATGCTAGCTTATCCATCTGACTATTACCTCATCCACAGGATCGTATACAATTAGCTTGACTTGATATTGCCGTATTGATGCTTGGGGTAAATCACGTTGAAAAAACGACTCATAAGCGGCAATTGGTACTGCTAAATATAAGGTGCGTTCCTTTTCACTTCCTTCTAAAACTAAACGGTAATTCAAAAATTGACCCAACGCCATGTGAAAATCAAACAATGCTGAGTCACTCAAAAAACTTTTGACTTCTACTGCTATCTTTTCTCCTGCTTTTTCAGCTGCTAACAGCCGTTCTGCACCCAAATCAATTCTAACTTCATCCTCCTCGCCAAACTCAATCCTCAAAGGGTCATGCGTAATCACCCATTGCTCTTTCTGAAGACCTTTTTTGACTCCTTCATGAAATCGGTCTTTTGCTGACATTTCTCCTCACACACTTATTAACCTGATTTTAAATCAGTAGCGTATCGCAAGAATCTTTGACTCAGCCCTAGGATGTGAGTGCTTTATTTATACAGACCTGATGCGACACTTACGCTACGATATCCCCTATTACCTTCGTGCGATCGCGTGGGGAGTAGTACAGGTCAAACATGAACATGACGGAAAATCTCAAAATACAAGACACCGATCATCTTGTTGCTATTGCCGAGCAATTCACCCGATTGGAAAACGTTACAGGCATTCAAGCATTTGGAAGTGGCAATATCAATGATACCTTCCTAGTCACACTGGATTGTCCAGAGGAAAAGCATTTTGTCCTGCAACGCATCAACACGCAGGTATTTGTTCAGCCCCAACTGATTATGCATAACATGCGTATCTTCACTGAGCATGTTCGGGAACGCCTGCAACGCACCCCCCTCAACCGTCGTTGGGAAGTGCCGCGCGTGTTATTAACCAAGGATGCTCAAGACTATTGCACCGATGCTAAAGGCTCTTTTTGGCGGGCGATTAGCTTTATTGCAGACTCACAATCTTTCGATACGATGCGTGATACAGAACATGCGAAAGAAATCGGCTACGCCCTAGGCATGTTCCACAATCTGATCAGCGATCTACCTCCAGAAAAACTTGCCGACACCCTGGAAGGATTCCATATTACCCCGCTTTACCTTCAGCAATACAACGAAGTTCTGGCCAAAACCAGTCCTCGCCAATCCCCAGAAGTAAATTATTGCTTGCAGTTTGTTAGCGATCGCCAAACTTTTGCCCATGTTCTGGAAAATGCCAAAGCTACAGGCAAGTTACCGATGCGTCTGATGCACGGCGATCCCAAAATAAATAATGTTATGTTTGATACTGTTACCAAGCAAGCCGTCAGTGTGATAGACCTCGATACTGTTAAGCCTGGTCTAGTACATTACGACATCGGCGACTGTTTGCGCTCGGGTTGCAACCCCGCCGGAGAAGAAACCGAGCAGTGGCACAGCGTTTATTTTGATACTGACTTGTGCCAGGGAATTCTTCAAGGCTATCTCTCCGTAGCAAAAGCATTTCTCACCGAGAATGACTATGCCTACATGTACGACGCCATCCGTCTCATCGCCTTTGAGTTAGGACTGAGATTCTTTGCTGACTATTTAGCAGGAAATGTTTACTTCAAAGTCAAGCACCCGGAACACAATCTTACCAGGGCGATCGTCCAGTTTAAGCTCACTGAGAGCATCGAATCCCAGGAAACAAAGATTCGCGCCATTATTCAAGACATGAAATGAACGAACAGACATTTTCTCTGCAACCTTTTCCCTCTACCAAGCCGCTGCCTAATTTGAAAATAGCAGGCTGTATCGCCCGACACGCTAATCAACTTAATCTCCGCTACACGCTTTTCGGCGATCTAACAGAAGTCGCGATCGCCCCATCATCAGACACACCAATGCGAAAGCACGAATTGTGGGAAGATACCTGCTTCGAGTTCTTTCTTGGCATTAAGGATTCCCAACGGTATTGGGAATTCAACCTCTCCCCCGCTGGACACTGGAATGTCTATCGCTTTGACGGGTATCGTCAAGGAATGCAAGAGGAAACAGCCTTTATGAGGTTCCCGTTTAGCGTTCAGAAGCGGAAGCTCAAGCTGATTTGCAGCAAGCGCAAGCTGACTTAAGGCTAGCTCAGCAAAATTACGATCGCTATCAGCAAATAGCCGCAGCTGAAATCGCTCAAGCACAGAGCCAAGTTGCATTTGCTCAAGAAAAGTATGATAAAGACAAGCAAAGGAAACCGCAGCAGTATTGGAGTGGTAAATAAATATGGTTTTTCTAAAAAACTGGCTCCCAAGTACAAGAAATACCCCCGAAATACTCCCGATTTACTCTCGGTTTTTTAACTTCTTAAGAATAAAGTCAGATCTTACGTTGTAGAACTTCCGCCTGTTGGCGTTTTACCATCTGACGATAGATGTGTGGATTGGAGAAATCAAAAAGTGGGTTTTCGGACATTGGCTATAGAGTTAGTATTTCATAGTATAGTAATCATATTTGATTAATGAACTTTCTCATGATGATAGGGAATGGGGAACGGGGAACTTTTAACAGAAAGTGTACTCAGTTCTATTCAAAAATAAAATAGGAGTCCTAATTTTTATAAAAAATGTAGCTTATACTATTTTAGATTTTTGAGCCGCTGTGTTGGAGGGGTCTCCCCCCAATCCCAAGGATTCCAAAGCAAAACTGCGCGATCGCAATTTCACTATACCTGTACTGATGCTAACAGCTCGTGACACCGTTGCCGATAAAATCATTGGCTTAGATGCTGGTGCTGATGCATACATGGTAAAACCCTTTGACTTGGAAGAACTGATGGCTCAGGTTCGTGCCCTTTTGCGACGAAGAGTTAATGGGGCTAGTTCTAAGCTGTGTTGGGGAAGTCTATGTCTGAATCCAATTACCTATGAAGTTACGTATGATGATAAATTTTATACTTTACTCCCAAAGAGTATGCCTTGCTGGAGTTATTGGTTACGAATGGGCGGCGAGTATTAAGCAGACCGGGAATTATTGAGCGTCTTTGGTCAGTAGATGAATTTCCCACCGAAGAAGCTGTGAAAACCCATATCCGAACTTTGCGTCAGAAACTGCGATCGGTTGGTGCGCCCGGTGATTTCATAGAAACTGTTCATGGGCTTGGCTATCGAATGAAGCGACTCGAATAATCCCCCCGATTTCTCCCCGATTTCTCTCCGAATTTTTGACTTTATCTTCTTCCTTGGAGACATCGCCCTGTACCAGCATTGACTTAACACCACAATTTTCGATATCTCCACAGGCTTTTTGCAAAGCCATTTCTTCAGTATCTTCCGCAGCTTCGGGACTTTTACGATAGTTAATGGCAATATTACAACCTTCTTGGGCAAGACGGATGGCGATCACCTGTCCAATACCTGAACTAGCACCTGTAATCAGGGCACTTTTACCTTTTAATCCTTTCATTGCATTTTCCTCCATCAACAGTAACAAACCAACTATTTCTATGATTTATATCTATGAGCGTAAATTTGCCGGAACTTGCTCCGGAACAACCCACAGATAGATAGTTCTGCCGTCCACCCGTTCCACTTGCTGTGGTTTCCACTCACCCATGTCGAAGGCATGGGAAACAATGCGAGTGCCTGGTTTAAGTTCCTGCAATAGTTTGGGACGAAGCTTGAGATTGATATCGGGTAGTAAGTAGAGCGTTACTACTGTGGCTTCACTCAAATCAGTTTGAAACAAGTCTTGCTGGCGGAATTCCACCTGGTTTGTTACTTTTGCTTTTTGAGCATTGGCGTTTGCTTCTCGAACACGTTGAGGGTCAATGTCTACACCAACACCTCTAATACCGTATTTTTGCGCCGCAGTAATCGGAATCCGTCCATCACCACTACCCAAATCGTAAATCACATCATTCGGCCCGACGTTTGCCAGTTTCAGCATGGCGTCTACCACAGGCTGTGGTGTTGGTACATAGGGAACATCAGCAGGACGTTCTTGTGGTGCGGTTGTCGGAGCAGATACTTGTGCGTCTGCCTCAAAGTTGCGTGTTGGCGTACATCCCGCAAATCCTAGACTAGCAAAACTTATACTTGCAAGAATTCCAAGTAGTATTTTGTGTAGGTGCATATTTTTCTCCTTTATTATTTGTCCTTTGTTAAAGCCAATGACTAATTAGGGCGTTGTCGGTAACGATTCCATAGCAACAAGGGAATACCTGCTGCTACAACCAAAACACCCATAGTTGCCCCTACTCCCGTATACGCCAAGCTGGAGTAGAGTAGGTAGCCGCAAATCAGACAAAACAGCAGTGGTGTCCAAGGATAAAATGGCACTCGGAACGGACGCTGTACGTGGGGTTCCCGTCTTCGCAGCACAAACAACGATATGCCCGAAAGCAGGAAAAAGAACCAAAACACTGGGGCAGTATAATCCACCATAGTTTCAAAACCTTTGCGGGTGAAAGTACCGACCAACACCAGTGCTAGAGCAATCCCGGTTTGCAGTATAAATGCTTCTTTAGGCGCGCTGGGGCGTTTCTGCCAGCGTCCCATAAAGGCAAACACAGAAAAATCTTGCCCCAGAGCGTAGTTAGTGCGTGCCCCAGTAAAGATAGTAGCGTTGAGTGCCCCCAAGGTAGAAACAGCAATGAGTAAGCTAACGAATACAGCTCCGCCTTCACCCCAAAGACGGCGCATTAAATCTGCTGCCACGGCTTCTGATTGTGTCATACCTGCCAATCCCAGTCCGCGCAGGTAAGCAAGATTGATCAGCAGGTAAATAGCAGTGATAATACCAATACTTGCAAGTAGCGATCGCACTATATTACGTCTGAAATCCTGAATTTCCGCTGATATGTAAGCTGCCTCGTTCCATCCACCGTAGGATAATAGGACGAATACCATCGCCAGTCCTATCGCTCCTCCAGAGGAAGTATCAGGAACAGAGGGAACTTCTGAAGCAGAAACTGTCAATCCAATTACCACGATCAAGAGCAAGCCGAGGACTTTAGCTGCGGTGAGCAAATTTTGTGTCCACTTGCCCTGCTGCAAACCGATGATATTTAAAGCGGTAAGGAAGAGAATTGCCGTTGCAGCATAAACTGAGGATGAAAACCCACCCAGTCGCCATATTTGCGAGGCATAATCGCCAAAAACAAATGCCAGCAAGGCAATAGAACCTGTTTGAATTACCGTCATCCGCGCCCAAGCAAATAGAAAAGCAATGATCCGCCCAAAGGAACGCTTCAGGTAGTAGTAGGTTCCTCCAACATCGGGATATGTTGTTGCTAACTCTGCATAGCACAACGCTCCCACAAAAGATGCCGCGCCACCAGCTAGCCAGAACAGCAATACTGCAAGATTGCTGCCTGAATTTGCAGCGACGAGTGCCGGAGTTTGAAAAATACCCGCCCCAATGACAATACCGACAATCAGCGCAACTGCATCAAAAAAAGCTAAAGATGGCTTTGGTGCTGCGACTTCAGTCATTGCTGCCTGCGCTGGGGTGCTGTTGTAGTTTTTTTTTCTATTCACATCAATTCCTTGTTAGCTTACCAGTTCTGACTTCAGCACTACTTCTTATACTGTTTCTCGAAAAAATGACTACAAATTTTCTTGGCTTGTAGTAAGCACGCTTTGTGCTTACTATACCCCTGTCAAGGTGTGAGTCTTGGAAATGGATTTTTCTTGGTGTCTTAGTGTCTTTGTGGTGAAAAAAGAATTATTTAAACACCAAGACACTAAGCTTGCCCTCGAGCGCAGCGTAGACGACCGCAAGGGCGGCTTCCCGTAGGGTAGGGACACAAAGAGGAAGATAGTCTTCTCTACTAAGATAATGGTTCGTTTTTTACTCACCTTGACAGGGCTAGTGCTTACTACAAGCCATTTACGCTTTGGGCTTGTGCAAGGCTTGGAACTGTCATTGCAGAAATTGTTGTAGCCAAAGTCAAGCCGAAGAATACTCTTTTATTCATCGGTAATCACCTTTGAACTCTGCTTTCTTTACTTTAAGTGTGAACACAAAATGTGATGTGAAAGTGACAATCACTTGGACTCTGCTCGACATCTTAATCTTTACCGCGTAACGCGTAGGATTTTATCCCGCTGTGATGGGCAATCCCCACGTCCGTCGCAGTTACTGGTTGTCACGTACAATTCGCCGTCTGGCCCCATTATCGCCTCCCTGAGCCGCCCATACTTACCTTGCAAGTACACCTCATGTTGCCGAACTTGCTGAGGAGATTGTGGATCGAAAACAACACGCTGCAAGTGTTCGGAACGGAGGGTGGCAATGATTAAGCTGCCTTTCCACTCAGGAATGGCATTTCCTGTGTAAATTGTTGCTCCGCCTGGAGGCAAAGCTTGACGCCAGACAATAGACGGTGTGACGAGTCCTTCCTTTGATTCGCAGCGGTAGATGGTGGGCCAACCAAGATTATCGCCCGCTTGAGCTACACTGACCTTATCATGACCACTTCTATTTAACTCCCCACTCGGGCCGTGGTCAGTAACCAAGAGTGTGGATGCATCACGCCAATCAAATCCCTGAGTGTTGCGAATGCCTGTAATATAGACCGGGTTGCCTGGAAATGGATTATCTTGCGGTACTTGTCCATCTGGCGTGACGCGCAGGATTTTACCAGCCAGAGATTTAACATCTTGAGAAATTTGTGGCTCCCGTGCATCACCTGTACTGATGTAAAGCATTCCATCAGGGCCGAAACGAATGCGACCACCATTATGATATAAGGCTACTGGAATATTATCGACAATTACCCGATCTGACGAAGCGCTTTGTCCGTCCGACGATAACCGCCAGCGTTCCACACGATTGACCTGCGACCCATTTCTATCAGCAGTGTAGTACAAGTAGAAAAAGCGGTTATTGGCGAAGTCTGGATGTGCCGCAATACCGAGTAAACCACCTTCGCCACTGTCTGTAACTTTGACTGTAGCTACAGGTTTTTGCACAAGTTTGCCATCCCGCACAAGTCGCACTCGCCCCGGTCGTTCAGTAACCAGCATATTTCCATTTGGTAAAAACGCAATTCCCCAAGGTACTTCAAGACCTGTTGCTACCTCTTCCACTTGTACGTTTACCTGTCCTTGAGATCCGAAGCCTTCTTTAACTAAGGTACATGTCTGATTATTAGAGTTCTGTTGCTCAGATTGTGCAGATACTGTTGTATCTTGATCGTTTGGAGTTGCTGATTCAGATGTTGGTACAGTGCAAGACACAAGCCCTAATAAAACCATGCTTCCAACTAATTTATTAGAAAATATACTTGTGATTTTCATAGTTTTTATTTCTAATTATTATTGCTTTATGCACGGTTTTATAAGTTGATATAGCAGAGATTAGTTGACTGGAATATAGGTTGTTTTAGGAGCAAGAAATTTATTTCTTTAGTTATGATTTTTGTCTGTGGTTAAAGCAGAATTCCATAATTTTTACGCGTCAAAACCCAATTCCCAATCCCTTTTACATCTCATGACCGAACAAGGCACTCATTAAAAAGTAAAAAGGCATTCATAAAGAAAAAGAACAATGGTCACGCTTCACCATTATTTATTTATGGAACGATCGGGAAAACATTCCCAATCGAGACGCATAGCGCGAGAAATAATACGTCCAAATCAAGTTAAAAGTTAAAAGTTAAAAGGCACTCATAATAAATTGTTTTACTTTTTACTTTTTACTTGTTTTATGGTGATTATCTTTTTACTTTTTACCTTTTACTTTTTACTTCTTAATTATTACTCTGAACTCATGATTACTGCCAATGATAAATTTGAATTTTGTACACACATCAAGCTTGGCAGTAATCACAAAGGATTTTGAATTCTTAGAAGTTATAACCAACGCCTAGTAGCACGCCGATATTTGTGTCATCAAGAAAACTGACGTTTAAACCAGCGTTCGCTGTCAGGCGATCTGCGATTGGCACATCCACACCGCCAGAAACTAGAAAGCCAACATTGCTATCATCTGCTGTTGAAATCGAAACTCCGGCCCCTAGATAAGGCGCAGCACTGATTTGGGTTTCTCCTGTCTGCGTAATGGACTCAATCGGAAAGTCCAGCGTTACGGGAATCAGAAAAACTGCATCTTCACTAATTAAAGCTGCGGGACGCACAGATAAGTTATTCGTCAAACCAAGTTTGCTGATGACTGCGAAAGAACCTTCACTTAATGTTGTTTCACCTGTTATACCTATATTTCCACCGACACCAATGTAGCTAGGGCCACCACGCGTGGCTCTACCCGGTTGTACTGTTGGCGCTGGTGTTTGGACTGGTTCTTCCGCAGGTACTGGGGTTTGTATTGGTGGTTGGTATTGTTCTTGCGTTGGGGTTGGTGGTTGCGTGGGTTGTGGTGTTAGTGTCGGGGCTGGTGTGAGCGGGTCTTGCTGTTGGGTTGGCAATGGTGCTTGTTGAGCAAAGATTGAAGTTTGAGAGGAGTTTTGCAAATCAGCAGCTTTATTGCTAATGTTCTGACGAACAGCTCCGCTTTGTGCTTCTTGAGCTTGTGCTGAAAATCCGCTAAAACCAACAATTGCAGATGTAATACCTAGTAAAGAGAAAGTTCGTAAAAAATGAGAATTCATAATTACTCCTGAGCAATAATCTGGTCAAAACAATAAGGTCAAAAATTCAAAGTCCGTACAATTTTGAGAAAGTTTGCTCTATCAGTAACTACTCTCAATGCTGATTTAACAAACTTACTTTGGCTCTAGGAAGTGGAGCAGTACTGATTAATCACCGTATTTATAACATCAACAATAAATGTGACTGAAAAGTGACAATATTTTGTTTTTTAGCGCGTAAGTACGAATATTTGATAAATTAATTCGCTGGTCTTATGCCAATTGATAGATATTGATTCTAGCTTTATATGACTTGAGAGAGTGATATAACGTTTCTCATCATGCCAGCGATCGCCTTCACCAATCTATATATTTAACTGTTTCCAATGAGTTATTGTTTGGTTCACTCCCAACGTATTTGAAACTGGAAATTATTTAGGTGGAAGGATCAAATTTTGCCATTCTTAATCTGAGATCATCTATCTTAGTTAAAAGATTTAAATTTTTGCTAATGCTAACTTCGAGAGTAGGGTTGGGATGGTTTTGCATCCAATTTGCCATTTGCGATCGCCGGGGCTGTTAAATTTGACAATCAAGCTCAGTTTCATGCTCGTAAATATTTACTGCATCTTGCTAAACTAATTGATGGTAATGGCAGTTACGTGTTTGAAAACACACGTGTAGAGAAGATCGAAGAAGGAACTCCCTGTCAGGTAGTCACAGCAGCAGGAATTGTCAAAGCACGAGATGTAATTGTTGCTACTAATTTACCCATCCTGGATCAAGGGCTATTTTTTGCCAAGAATTATCCCAAGCGTTCGTATATTATCGCTGCTCGCATCGACTCAGCAAGAGCACCAGAAGGGATGTACATTGGTACTGGCAATGATTACCACTCGATTCGGACAACTCCCACCCAAGATGGAGGATTGCTGTTATTAGTAGGTGGTGGTGGGCACAAAGTTGGTACTGTCACTGACACTGAGGAACGTTACCAAAAGTTAGAAGCTTATGCTCGTTCTCGTTTTAGAGTAGAGCAGTTTGAGTACCGTTGGTCTACTCAAATATGGTTTCATTTGATCGGCTGCCTTACATTGGCAAGCTTACTCCCTTTAACAAGCATGTCTACGTAGCAACAGGGTTTAGCCTCTGGGGTATGAGCAAAGGCATGTTAGCGGGAATGTTGCTTTCAGATTTGATTTTGGGAGTAGATAATCCTTGGCTGAAACTTTACGATTCTACCCGTACAACCCCGTTTTTAACTACCGAATCTCTGAAGAATAACCTAGAGGTAGGATTTCACTGGGTTGGCGATCGCCTCAAAGGATTAGAGAATTCTTCTGTAACTAACGTGGCACGAGGCGAAGCTAAGTTACTTACTATTAACGGTAATAAGGTAGCCGCCTACCGTAACGAACAGGGAGAACTGCATGCAGTCTCAGCAACATGTACCCATCTCGGCTGTATTGTTAATTGGAACAGCGCCGAGAAAAGTTGGGATTGTCCCTGTCATGGCGGGCGTTATAGCTATGATGGCAAAGTATTGCACGGGCCACCAGTGAAAGACCTCGAACGTTACAAAGTTTAAATCTAAGCTAAATAAGGCAAAATCTAAAAGTCAAAAGAGCAACTCTATTCTTTTGACTTTTGACTTTTGACTTTTGACTTTTTAAGGCATCCACTCCAAAACTAGTCCAACACGACTATCTTTGTCTTGGCGAGAGTTCTGTAGTTGAATATCTGTTGAGAAACGCATGTGAGGAGTAAAAGCATAGCCAGCTGACAGCGTTGTTAAACCCACTTCTTCCTCACTACCAACAGACAGCCAACTTTGAGTTAGAGAAATATCTGCCGCACCGCCACGAGATAATACCAACAGCACCTTCACGCCCAGATTCACCCCATTTGTTGAATAATCGTTACTTTGCAAATACCGATATCCTAGCAATGGTGCAAAGTTAACATAGCTACCCAAAGGACGTAGATAATAATATAAATCCGCACCGTAAGCTTCACGTTCACCATTAAACGCTGCTTGATAATCAGCACTCACTGTCAAACCATTTTGACCAATAAACACGTCCTCTACACCAAAATTTATTCCTCCTGCTTGTCCTGTGGAGGGAAACTGAGAATAACCCAGGCGTATCTTAGTGCGAAAACTGGGTTCATTTTGAATTTCCTCCAATACATTCGGTACTTGCCGTCGCCACCGCTGCAAAACTGGACTTTTTTTAATAATTTCTGGGCTTAAATCCAAATCTTGGGCAGATGTGCTTGGAGTTTGACTCCAAGCAGGGCTAGCTGCCAAAAGCAAACTTATACCCAGCCCAACACAGAAAATTGACAACTTGCCTCTCATTCTTTGGCGTCCTAATCTACCTTGAAGCCGCTGATGCTTCTAATACCATTTCTCTAAATACTTGATACAAATTATCCTTTACAGCCCTGCTTAAAAAGGGGGTTGGGGGGATCTAAGCTCAAAGGAATTGGTATAATACCAAGTTGTTTTCAGATATAGCAATTCGTGCCCTCTCCCCCTCCCCTGTTCCCAATTGGGAGAGGGGTGCCGGCAGGCGGGGTGAGGGAAGTACTATCTTTGACTGCAACCTAGTATAAGGCGTCTATGGCGGCTCACAAAAAAAGTGGTTCTGCTTTCAGCAAAACCACTTAATTTTTAACAAAATCTCAAGAACTTAGCGCACACTACCTTGAATTGCAGTTACGTCAATGGGTTTCATCAAGTACAACCGCAGGAACTGCCAACCATTGGAGATGTAAAGGGGCAACTTCTGGAAGAATTGCAGGAATTTGGGGGTGTTGGAGTTGGCGTTGGCGATCGCTGTCAATTTTTCGTTATTCTTGACACAAATTTCCAACCGTTCGTAAAACTCTGGATTTTCTACATTCAGAATTACCGGGAACACCCGCGCTGAAGTCTCATTAGTTTTTTCAATCACGTATTTGTCGTATTCTCGTGCATCCAGCCCAATCGAGGCATAGAAGCCACTGCGCTGAATGTCGTTGAGATACATCGTCACAAATACTGACAATAAGAAGAACCGACACCACAACCGCGCCTTCCAGTCATTCAACATTTGCGGCTGGGATTTCATCACAGCGTCAAAGAAATCCCCGTGGCGGTTTTCATCCTGACACCAGTTTTCAAACCAGCGGAAAATTGGATAAACCCGGTCTTCGGGATGTGCTTCTAGGTGACGATAAATTGTGATATACCGCCAATAACCAATTTTTTCGGAAAGATAAGTGGCGTAGAAGATGAATTTCGGCTGGAAGTAGGTGTAATTTTTGCTCTTAGTCAGAAATCCTAAATCCAGAGACAGATTAAAATCTGCCAATGCTTTATTCAAGAAACCAGCATGACGCGCTTCATCCCGCGACATCAGAGCAAAACACTCTGCCAGGACGGGGCTTTTGTCCTTAAGACGACGGCTAAGTTCTTTGTATAGTAAAAAGCCGGAAAACTCTGCCGTACAAGAACGCTCTAGAAATTCAACGAATAATCGGCGAGTTTCCCCGTCAATATGATCCCAGGATTGTTCAAATTCCTCGTCCCGAACAAAGTGATGGCGGTTATAGTCAGCGCGGAACTCTTCCAGGATGGCTCTTAACTCGTCTTCGTTGACGGAGATATCCATCCGCGCCATCGCATCAAAATCAGTGGTGTAAAACCTGGGTGTTAACAGGGTTTCTTTGGCTGGGGCTTTTATTCCCGGGCGCAATTCTTCAAAACCTGGTTTTTTTAGGGAATCTACCATGTTGTGATTGCTCTTGTGTCTTTTTATTGTTCAATGCCCTAGAAAGCCAAGGTTTTTGCTTTCAGGCGGTGCAACAGATCAGAATAATGCATTTGTGTATTAAAAATCAGTCTACCAAGGCGCGGTGTGGGAGCAGAGGGATAAAACATTAAGAGTTGCAACAAATCATCAATTTCTTCTCTCGAATAAAATTCGCGTGCTGTTAGCGCGCCTGCGGCTCAATGTAGAGCTTGTATGCGCTAGTGCTGCTAACGCATTTTTGCAAATCGAACGGTCTAGCTACCATTATTTGCCCTATATAAAGTTAGTTAATATATTGCATTAATTGCTTGACCGTTATATATTTTTAGAGAAAGAAAAATAATCATGCTCTCACCTTGCACCTATCCCCATGTCTGTGCATGAAAGTTTTGAAACGCATGCTTTGCTTCATGAGGCTATGGTGTTCAGTTAAGAAGTGTTCCCTTAATTTTGTTGCAAGACAGCAGGAGGATGTGAAGATGCCCGTGACTGTTGTTACACATATGCTTGCATTGGAATGGGTTGCCTATAGGACAGCTAACAGCTTCAATGCAGGTATCCTAATATAGCTTTTTCTCTCAAAAAATCGCTTCTTCCTTGCTTGAGACTGCCCTTCACTGAACTGTATTCAGACTATCAGCATCCTGTTCCTTCAAATAAACGACCAGATAATTAGGGTCATATCGCTTGCAAACATCAAGTATATGATAGACAAACTCTGCGGATGCTTTTGGGAATGATTCAAGATTACTTTCACCAAGGCTTAAATTTGTTTTTTTACGTTTGGCAATTCATTATCAATAGATGCATGTGAGGACAATCATAAATATATGTCGAATGCATCAACAAAACAAGTGCAACAAACCAATTCTCCTTCCCTCCGTGTACTAGTTGCTTTTTTTGCAGGGATTGGAGCAAGAGCTTTCGGTGGTGCAATTCCCACCCACGTTTTACCTATTTGCTTAAAGCAAGGTTGGCTGACAAACAGCGAAAGCTTAGAAGCTTTGAATTGGTGCCGATTCCTTCCAGGAACTGGAGGTACCAATATTTCAGCATATTTAGGATATTACTGGCGAAAAACTGAAGGAGCAATACTGGCGACACTCGCTGTGGTGCTACCTGGTTCTGTGGCGATACTGGTGGGATCAAAGTTGCTATCGCAGCTACCCGAACAGATCGTTCAAGCATCTCTGACCGCAGTCGTAGCGGCCAGTATTGGAATACTTTTAGAGTTAACCTGGAAACTGGCTAAACCTACTATTACCGACTATATTCGATTTTTAGTGGCGATCGCTGCGTTTATTCTAGTAGGGATTTTTAGAGTTCCTATTCCCTTAGCTTTGGTTGTAGTTGTGCCCTTTGCTTGGCATTTGAATAGCAAAACTCAAAAAAAATAACTGATTTTGCTGCCGATGCACGTCTTACTTGATTTATTTTTCACATTTGCTTATTTGGCTCTGATTAGCGTCGGGAATTCAAGGGCTGTCATCACAGAGATGGAACGCCTGGTTGTTACTGTCCACGGGTGGATGAGTCATCAAGCATTTGTCGAAGCTTAT
Source organism: Fischerella sp. (assembly GCF_013388695.1). Classification (NCBI taxonomy): domain Bacteria; kingdom Bacillati; phylum Cyanobacteriota; class Cyanophyceae; order Nostocales; family Hapalosiphonaceae; genus Fischerella; species Fischerella sp. Next base: position 10,154 of record NZ_JACAEU010000007.1, on the reverse strand, counting down.
GCACTGGGATTGTTGGTACCAGGACCGAATATGCTTAATGTTGTGCTGATTGGCAATCATGTAGCTGGTTTAGCAGGAGCAGTAGCTTCTGGGTTAGGAATGTTTGGTCCCACTTCCTGTTTGTTAGCAGGTGTAGCTTGGTTCATAAAACAACCGAATCCTCCCGCCTGGATCAAACAATTTCATGCTGCTTTGGGCCCAGTAACAATTGGTTTGATGTTGGCAACTGCTTGGAATCTTGGTAAGGATATATTCCTAAAGGATATATTCGGCACTGCCGTCTGCTTTTTAGCACTACTCTTATCTGTTCTAGGCTTACTGAATACAGGCTGGGTAATAGTGTTGGCGTTATTGGCAGGAGCCATTAAGGGTTTTTTTTCTAATTAATTGTTATGGAATTTAGAAACGATAATCTATTTACGTTTTTTGCCTTAAAACGTAGCGGACATCACGCTGTCATGGTTTGGCTAGCTTATCACTTTAATCTGCCTATCTTTGTTTTGAACAATATAAAACCCTATACAGATCCATTCCTGACTAGTGGGTTTAACAATAACTGGGGCAAGGGATCAGACTGGTTGGTTTACGTTGAAGATGTTGAACAAATTCGGAATGTACATAAGCACTGTTTAATGCTCAGTGTTCAGGATTTTAATATCACCAGCCTGGCGGATGGAAGAGATTTTATCTGGGAACGTCAAAGAACAGTTGGTGAAAGCTTGAGATTTTTTAACATTTTAATCCTAAGAGATCCATTCAATATGTTGGTGAGCCGTTGGCATAAACCAGGTCTAATTCCTAAATTAATAGATGATTCAGAAATTTTAGACATGTGGGAAATTTATGCTGAAGAATATCTAGGAATAACTAATTATATCAAATCCAAGATAGCGATAAATTATAACTTATGGTTTTCAAGTATTGACTACCGCAAAAAATTATCCGCACAGTTTGGACTTGATTTCACAGATACTGGACTCAATGTTGTTCCAAAGACGGCAGGTGGTACTGGAAGTAGTTTTGATAGAACTTCTTATGATGGCAGAGGAAATCAAATGAAAGTGTTAGAACGTTGGAAAGTTTGCCAGCAAGATCAACGTTTCTGCGAAGCATTTCGAGAGCGAAACAGACTAGCTAATCTTTACCGAAAAATTTTCCCTCATGACTCAGAAATTGAGGCATTTATGCAGGCAATAGGAATTTAGATAAAACTCAAATAATGACGAAAAAGGAAATCTGAAGTATGAGAGATAAAGGTGTCATCTTGTGGTTTACAGGTCTTAGCGGTGCCGGTAAAACTACGATTGCTAGAGGAATAGAACGTGAACTGAAGGCACGTAATTGTTTAGTTGAGGTTTTAGATGGTGATGAAATTAGAAAGCATATTTCAAAAGAACTAGGATTTACTAGGGAAGATAGAGATACTAACATTCGCCGCATTGGATTTGTAGCGAATCGGCTGAGTCGAAATGGAATTGTGGTGATTGTCGCCGCAATCAGTCCTTATCGGACTACTCGCGATGAAGTTCGGATGATGAGTGAGAACTTTATAGAAGTTTATGTTGATGCACCACTTGAAGTTTGTGAAGCACGAGATGTAAAAGGTTTATATGCTAAAGCTCGCTCTGGCAAGATAAGGAATTTTACAGGTATAGAAGATCCCTACGAGCCTCCCATTAATCCAGAGATAATTTGCCACACTACAAAAGAAAGTATCGAGAAATGTATTAATAAAGTTATTGCTGAATTAGAGCGGTTAAACTACATTCCCATAAACCAAAGTATTGAAGATATTGTTTCTCAAGTATTAAATCTACCTAAGTCAGCTATTAGAGATGATTTAGAATACCAGTCGATCGCAGAATGGGATTCCCTAAGTCATATAGCTCTCATGCTTGCTATTGAGAAAGCGTACAATACTCAAATTAGCGAGGATATGATGTTAAAACTAACATCTATCGCAGCTATTCGGGAATATGTTTTACAACAAAAATCATCTTTATTTGTAATAAAAAATCAGTCTTTAATAGATAAGCAAATAGAAACACTAAACATAAGTGCTATAAAAGATAAAAATAACATAACTAATCAAGATAACTTGAACCGGGTAGTAATTCATAGAGGACTCAATGGAGTATTATTCGACAATACCCGAACAACATTAATTGATGGTCAATTTGGCAAGCTATTACATTGTGGCTACTCAATTCAGGAGTTAGCTGAACACTCTAACTTTGAGGAAGTTACTTACCTTCTAATCCACAAGAAGTTACCAACATCTGCTGAGTTAGAAGCTTTTGATAATCAACTTAAAGAAGCTCGCTCTATTCCCGAACAGGTAGTTGAAGTTATCCGTATTGTACAAAATTCACACCCAATGGATGTGCTACGTACAGCAGTTTCTGCGCTCTCTACTTTTGAAGCGGAACGAGAGAACAATACAGTTGAAAAAACCTTAAGTAAGGGAATCAGGCTAATTGCTCAAATGCCAATTATTGTGGCTACCCACCATGCAATTCGTACTGGTCGTGTACCTACTCAAGCTAGCAAAACGCTTTCACATGCAGCAAATTTTCTTTACATGCTTCATGATAAAACTCCATTGGAACAAGAAGTAAAAATTCTAGATCGGGACTTTGTTCTTCACGCCGATCATGGTTCCAATGCTTCTGCCTTCACTGCTCGCATAGCCACAGGAACTCAGGCTGATCTACACTCAGCAATCACCGCAGCTATTGCCACATTCTCCGGTTCACTGCATGGTGGCGCTGTAGAATTTGTGATGAAAATGCTCCAAGAAATCGATCAGCCAGAATTGGCAGCCCAGTACATCAGAAAATTGCAAAAAGAAAATTTGCCCATCTTTGGATTTGGTCATCGTGTTTATCGAACCGAAGACCCCAGAGCTTTTCATCTTCGAGAAGCAGCCAAATATTTAAGTTTTGAACGGGGAGAAACTAAGTGGTTCAGAATTCTTGAAGCCATAGTTGATGAAATGAGTTCGTATATTGATCGTGGTGTTAATGTGAATGTCGATTTCTACAATTGTGTTACTTATCATTTGCTAGGTATTCCACATGACCTATTTGTTCCAGTCTTTGCTATTAGTCGTATTTCTGGTTGGATAACGCAAGTACTAGAACAATTAGAGAACAACATTCTCATTCGTCCCGTTCTAAATTATGTTGGAGAGAGTGAGCGTCCCTACATCCCAATTGCAGTTCGCTAATTGTAAGTATCTGGAGATGAGAATAAAACAGTTATCTATATAAAGATAACTGTACTGTAAAGCTTACTTATGTTTTTTATTCGACTGATATAATTTTTTGCCTCTATACCTTTAGTTTTATGAAATCAATAATTTTGAAAATTTTTCAAGTCATTTCAGAAGGTAGCTATGGAACAAACTGTACAATTGAACAAAACTCATAATTCAACACAAAGTAAGAGACTTCACACTTTCTTTTTGGAGAGTGCTGCGCGTTATCCAGAAGTTCCAGCCATCTCTGTAGGCGTTCGCGAACTGACCTATGCAGATGTGGAAGATACGGCTCGACGCTGGGCATCATCTCTTTTAGAAGCTTGCCCCACAGCACCTAAACGAGTTGGCATTTTAGCTTACCGTAGTGAAGTAGGTTATATCGGTGTACTTGCTACCTTATTTGCTGGAGGCACCTTCGTTCCTCTTAACCCAACCTTCCCTGCACAACGAACTCGTTCCATGATGGAACTTGCCGCTCTTGATGCACTCATAGTAGACGGAAATTCTCTCAAGCAACTGACGGAAGTTATTGAAAGTCTGCGGCAAATACAGGTAGTGCTTCTACCTGAAACTGATACGTTTTGTATTTCCCCTATTGGTGTTAGGGTTCTGAATCAAGCTGACCTAGAGAAGGCAAAACCTCTACAGCAATTGCCCTCTGTACCAGATTATGCACATGCCTATCTACTCTTCACATCTGGAAGTACAGGTCAACCAAAGGGTGTACCAATTACCCATGCCAACGTTGTGCATTTTCTTGAAGTCAATCAACGACGCTATCAACTTACGCATGAGGATCGACTTAGCCAGACCTTCGATCAAACTTTCGATCTCTCTATTTTCGACCTCTTCATGGCATGGGGAAGTGGTGCCTGTGTGTGTGCCATTCAGCCCATTCAACTACTTTCGCCATTTCGTGTTGTGCGGGAAAAAAACATAACAGTGTGGTTCTCTGTGCCATCAGTTATCAGCCTCTTGCGTAAAAAAAATTTGCTCAAACCTGGTAGCCTATTAAGTTTACGTTTAAGTCTCTTCTGTGGTGAAGCCTTAACAAAAGATTCAGTAGAAGCTTGGCAGTCTGCCGCACCTAATTCCATTATTGAGAATCTCTATGGACCAACTGAGCTAACTATCGCTTGTGCAGCTTATCGATGGCATCCCGAACACTCTCCAACAGAGTGTTTCAATGGGATAGTACCGATTGGTCGCGTGTACGAAAATCTTCATGACCTTGTAGTAGATGAAAATCTTCAGCCTGTGCTATCTGGTGAAGATGGAGAACTATGTGTTGCTGGTGCTCAAACATTTCCAGGGTATTGGAATGACTTTCAAAAAACGGCCTTGAGTACGTTTACACGTTCCGATCAACATGGCAACAAGCTACGTTACTACCGTACTGGTGACCGAGTCAGACTTGTAGAAAATAATTATATCTACCTTGGTCGCATGGATCGGCAAATAAAAGTGTTGGGGTATAGAGTTGATCTAGGGGATGTTGAGGCGACATTACGCGCAGTACCTGGCGTGATAGAGGCAGTAGCTTTAGGGTGGCCTGTTAATAATGAAGGTTGTGAGGGCATAATTGCCTTTGTATCAGGTAATTTGCTGAATGTTGAGTTGCTTACAGCTAAAGCTCGCAATTGTTTACCTGCCTATATGGTTCCGCGTACCATCCACGTCCTTGATAATATGCCACTTAATGCTAATGGCAAAGTTGCTCGAAATCTATTGTATGAAAAATTAGGTTCTTCAGGACTTAGCATACCAACAAAAGCAACTCCGTATTTCCATAATTGCTAAAAGCTTTTTTGGTAAAAATTGCAGAGTTTTATAGCATAGCTGAATAACCACTTACAAAAGCGATCGCGTTCTGTCTTCTGATGAGTCAACTTAAGTAGAAGAAGGAGTTTGGACGATGCTAACTGATAAGATCCAAATGGTTAACACAGATGATTTGGAAGCTAATTTAGATGTTCAAGAAACCATTGAACCTTCCAAAATCAATATTAATCAGGTCACATTAAAAGTTAGTAAAGTTACAGAAATTTTAGAGCCAGAAAGACAGAGGCTATTTGAGATATTCAACAAATTTAAATTTATCATCCTAGAATGCGATCCTTTGCCAAATCTTCAAGACAATTTATTAGATTTAAAGAAATTTTTTGGTTCTGTATTGAGACATCGCCGCTCTGACGAACATGGTATTGTTGCGGTTGAAAATTTATACAACTCCCCTGCTAATAATGTTTCACGTTCTGCCACTAATCGAATGCATCCCATGCATACAGATGGCACAGCTGATATAGATCCTCCTAAAGTTGTTGCTCTGCAATGTGAAATAAATTCTCACAATGGAGGATATTCTCAAATTGTTTACGGTGAATCTGTCTATGATTATTTAATGAAAAATCATCCCCAAGAATTGCAGAAGTTATTTACTAATCCAGTAAGCATAACTAATCTAGGCGGTAAAACAGATACACGACCAATATTTATTGAGAAAGAAGGCAGAATATTAATGAGTTTCAAAGCAGATTCAGTCGTCACAATTACAGTCCCGCCTCCAATCGAAAAGGTTTTCAATATTATCAAAAACTATGTTAATGACCCAAATAATCAATTTATATTTAAGCTGAAAGCTAATCAAATTCAGATAATCGATAATATGAGCGTGCTACATGGAAGAACATCTTTTCCAGAGAATGAGATTCGCAAGATAAATAGATTATGGTTTGATGGAATTTCCGAATATACTCATCAACTACAATTTGGTTTTATCCCTAAATCCAAATTGTTAAATCCTTAGACACTAGGTTGATACTTTCATGCTACAGTTTCAACCATTTGCCCCCGAGATCAGACGCTTTTCCCAGGAAGTCATGTCGCGAGTTCGTTCCCTACAAGTGGTGGCGTAAAAAGACCGAGCAAAGGAGATTTACCGTGAGCACAAATTTATCTCAAACGGGGAAAATATCTACCAGTTCTTCTCAGTTGGAATTGGAGACTGATGTCCTGGTCATTGGCGGTGGTCCAGCTGGGACTTGGGCGGCATGGAGTGCTGCTGTTCAAGGTGTGAGAGTCATACTTGTAGACAAAGGCTACTGCGGTAGCAGTGGAGCCACCGCTGCTGCTGGAACTAGTGTGTGGTATATTCCACCCGATCCACAGCAACGCGAAGCAGCAATAGCTTCTCGGGAACCTGTTGGAGGATTTCTCTGCGATCGCCGTTGGATGGCTCGCGTTCTAGATCGGACTTACACAAACCTAAATATGCTGGCAGATTGGGGCTACCCCTTTCCCGTTGATGATGAAGGTCGTCCCTACAGGCGATCGCTCCAACAAGGTGCGGAGTATATGCGCCTGATGCGGAAAAAGATTAAAAAAGCAGGAGTGCAAATCCTTGACCATAGTCCAGCCTTGGAACTGCTTGTAGACCCAGAAGGTATGGTAGCAGGGGCTGCGGGTGTTTGTCGTCAAATCGGGGAGCGCTGGAAAGTCCGAGCGGGAGCTGTTGTGATTGCTACAGGAGGTTGTGCTTTCCTCAGTAAAGTTTTGGGCTGTAATGTCCTGACAGGGGATGGTTATCTCATGGCAGCAGAAGCAGGTGCACAGATGTCGGGTATGGAATTTTCCAATGCCTATGCGGTTTCTCATGCTTTTTCTTCAGTAACAAAAAGGGGTTGCTTTCGCTGGGCAACCTTTACCTATGAAGATGGAACAGTCATTGAGGGAGCAGATGCTCACAAAGGTTATCCTGTCATTGCTCGTGTCTTACTCACTCAACCTGTTTACGCCTGCTTGGACAAAGCTACTCCAGAAGAACAGGAGATGATGCGAACTGTCCAGCACAACTTCTTCCTGCCATTTGACCGCATGGGAATTAATCCGTTTACTCAACGCTTCCCCGTGACCTTGCGTTTGGAAGGAACTGTACGCGGGACAGGCGGTATTCGGATTGTAGATGATACTTGTGCTAGCTCTGTACCTGGTCTTTATGCAGCTGGGGATGCAGCAACACGGGAATTAATCTGCGGTGCTTTTACAGGCGGTGGAAAATATAATGCTGCTTGGGCAACCTCTTCTGGATTTTGGGCAGGAGAAGCAGCAGCATCCTTCGCCCGTAAGTTAGGAAATAAAGCAAATCAACGTTCAGTCCAGGGAATTGGTGGGGTTGCTGTGCGTTCTCATAACGACAGCGATCGCAATTTTCCTTCTACTGAGATAATTCGCTCCGTGCAAGCAGAAATACTCCCCTATGACCGCAATCTATTCCGTACAGAGCAAGGTTTATCAGAGTCTCTCAGCCGCCTGCACGATCTGTGGAAGGAAATTCGCAACAGCGAAGTAGTCGAAGAAAGTCAGCTAGTTCAAGCAAGAGAAGCTACTGCTATGGTTGCAACAGCAAGGTGGATGTACGCAAGTGCTTTGGAACGTACAGAAACTCGCGGACTGCACAAACATCTGGATTATCCGCAGCCAGATCCAAATCAACAACACCGCTTGCTTAGTGGTGGATTAGATCAAGTCTGGGTAAAAACAGAACCCTCAGTTATCAAAACAGAAATCACTCAATCCCAAGTCCAAAATCCAAAATCCAAAATCGGAGTAGCGCTGTGATTGAACTTGTTGTTGAATCTCGCTGCATTAAATGCAATATTTGTGTTTCTGCTTGCCCAACTAACGTCTTTGATAAAGTACCAGATGCTCCGCCCAAAATAGCTCGTCAGAGTGACTGCCAAACTTGCTTTATGTGCGAACTGTATTGTCCAGTAGATGCACTGTACGTGGCTCCACAGGTAGATGAGTCTGTTCCTGTGGATGAAAACACTCTCATGGAATCGGGGTTATTAGGTAGTTACCGTGAAAATGTTGGTTGGGGACCAGGACGTATCCCAGCAGGACATAGAGAAAAATCAGCGCGTCTTTTCGGAAATATTAGTAAATAAGAAAAAATATTCTGGCTCACCTGAACCTCAAGCAGAATCTTGGATTATGTAAAGTAGGCAATAGAATCGCATTGGAAGAATATCTCTAAAACTTGAAGCTAGTCCGGATTGTTCCTACAAATATGCTGTCGTTGTTATCGTTATGTTCTGTATTGGTAATGACAAATAAACCAGGGGTAATAGCAATATTATCTGTGACTTGTAACCGATAAAAACCTTCTATATGCAAAGAGGTATTTTGATCTTCTACCAAGCTACTTTCTATAACTTTTGGCGGCATACCAAAGACAATCCCGGCTAAATTACCTTTTCCTCCCAAGTCTGGAAAAGCTAAAGTTAGAGCATAGTTCAAGATATCTGCGCTATCATCGCTGACTTCCGACTGTGCAGATGAGTAGCCTAACCAACCAGAAACAGTAAATAGAGGATTCACTCGCCAGCTGGTTTCTAAGCTAAAGGAATCTGCTGAAGTAGCAATATTACCAAACGGTCTCCTGGCATTGGCACTACCTGTATTACCTGTAAGGTTGACGCCACTATTGCCACCTCCCGCATAATAGGAGCGCACATAAGTCAAGCCTATATCTAAATTTTTGATCGGCTCAAAAAAGAATTGTGCCAAAGCGCTGTAATTACCATCAAAAAGCCCATTTTTATCGGCAGGATCTTCAGCATCACTAACCATGTAGGCTAAAGTGAGATTGACGCGATCGCTAAACTCGTAGTTAATACCTAACCCTGCACCGTCACTGGTTCGGTAAATAGGGTTATACCGCCCAAAGCGGGAAATGCTACCGGTAGCAGCGTTTTTGATGGGACTGAGTGGTTCCGCAAGGTCAGTTAACTCCGTTTCAGCAGCAGCAAGGGTGAGTTTCACCTTATCGCTTAATGGAAAGTAATAGTACAAATCATCTATCCCAACCTGGTTGTCATCATCGCCATCAAATCCCAAACGGGTCATTCTAGTACCTGTGACACTACCCTGAAACTCAGTGATGTTTCTGCCTTGCAAGCGGACTTTTAACAGGTCTTTACCAGTAAAGCTAGTATCAAAATTCAGACGCGCGCGGTATGCTAGGATAATATTATCTTGCAAGTCTGGGTTGTTATTTGCATCGTCGTCTGTATCAGCTGCATCCTCACCAAAAACACCAGCTACTGCAAAGATAACTTCACCTGTAAGTTTTGTAGTGGTAGAAAACTGATTTGCTTCTATTTCAGCTGTACGAGCTTCTAACGCATCTATACGACCGCGCAAGGTAGCCAGTTCTGTTGCAAACTCCTCTTGTAACTTTTGAAGTGTCGCTAAATCCGCTTTGTTTACCAAATCACTTGTAGCGGTGGCAATAAGTTCATTCACTCGGTCTAAACAAGCATTCAAACCAGCAGCAAATTCGTATCGCGTCATGGGTCGATTGCCTCGATACGTACCATTTGGGTAGCCAGCAATACAACCATACCGTTCTACAAGAGATTGCAGTGCACCAAATGCCCAGTCTGTAGGCTGTACATCGGACAATTGAGAAACGGAGCTAACTTGTCCCTGATTGATTTGAGAAAATTCAGGTAAAACACTAGATTCAGGCTGAATTTGGTTATTTACCGATACTTCAGCTCTAACTGTTGAGGGTAAGAGAACGAAAGTTGCTACTATGACAGCAGGGCTAAGTAGCAAAGAATTTAATTTTATTCTTGATATCACTTCTTCACACCTAATCTATTTCTAAAGACTTGCTTCCTAAGCAGAGTGACACGCCGTTATTAATGACTAATGTTTCTTTTATTTGCTTTCGTGTATGCAATGGAAGAGGCTGTTCTGTATAAATCCCCAGGGTAAGAGCATCTCAATCAGGCTTGACACAAGGAATCAGAAGAATCTAAAGTGTTGCTAATGAAAAAACAATTGAGAACCTGAACCATATAATTGTTATCCATAGCAGTGCGTT
>NZ_JACAEU010000039.1:0-26257 GCF_013388695.1 Fischerella sp. | reverse complement strand
GCCCAATGCCCACTTACCCACATACCCACAGCCCCCAACCCCAGAGGGGGCCCCTAGCCCCCACTCCTCTTCCGCCTCCTGCCCTATACGGAAAGTAGAACTATGCCTGATCTATCTTTGTTACTGCTAGCCTGTACAAATTGTTCAGAAGCACAACCTAAAATTTCTCAAACAGATACTAGTCACTGCCAGCAAATTCTTGAAGATGAGACAACTACTCAAGCAAACTCTGATTTGAGTACCTGTGTTAGTGAACCAGAAAGCACCGAGGTAGCCTTTTCATCCCCTAGCCAACCTTTGCTACAGTTAGGTAGTCAAGGCACAGCGGTTTCGCAACTTCAAACTCAGCTGCAAAAACTCGGATATTATCACGGTGCAGTTGATAGCAAATTCGGTACGATTACCCAGGCAGCAGTTACAAAATTTCAGCAAGAGAAACATTTAGATGCTAATGGTGTTATTAATGCTGCTACTTGGAAGGCGCTACAATCATCCCTGCAAAAGGTTAACACTACTAACAAAGCTAAACCAATAGTAACAGCATCAGTCCCTTTAGCTGATTCTGTAGGCGATCGCGATGCTCAAAACAACAAAAAGAACAGAAATTACCTCGTAAATCAAGTAGAAGCTGCTGCGCTTGAAGCACCAATACTTTTGCCTCTAGGTGGTTTTTTGTTCTTGTTCACAACCGGAGGATTATTATTCATCTGGAAACGTCTTCCCAAAACACAGCACCAGTGGCAACTGATGTTGCAAGGGGGTTCGGCCATTTTCAGTTCCGTAATTAGCTTACCTGCTAAAGAGACCGAATCTGAGGTCAGCGAATTCGATCAGCCTGTCATCTTAAAGCAATCCAATGTATGGTCACATGCCATTATCTGGAGTATTGTCGGTGTGTCGAGTTTTGCAGTTGCCTGGGCTTGTACTGCTCAAATCGACGAATCTGTTCCCGTGCAAGGCAAACTTGCACCCCAAGGTTTGGTGAAAGAGGTACAAGCACCAGTGGGAGGAGTCATCGCCAAAATTCATGTGCAAGAAGGGCAACGAGTTAAAAAGGGCGATCTTTTGGTTAGCTTTGACCCTACAGCTGCCCAAGCAAAATTACGCTCTCTGCAAGAGGTTAAAGCTAGCTTAATGCGGGAAACCTTATTTTACCGCACCCAGATGCGAACATCGACCGCTAATTCTAGTAGTAAGCAGTTTCATAAGTCACCTGAGTTAGCTTTACTTACAGAAAACCGCGCTGCTTTGGTACGAGAAAATCAACTTTACCGTGCGGAATTGAATGGTGGTGGAGTATTAGACAATTTCGATCCGCAGGTGCAAGAACGCATAGAAACTAGGCGAAAAGAGAGAGACTCTCGGATTGCGGCAGTGCGATTGGATGTAGAACAATTAACTCGGCAGTTAAATCAGGTGCAAGTGCAACTGGTTAGTGCGAAAAATAACCTATCAACAAATTTGGAGATTGCCGACAACCTCGAAAAATTAGTGAAAGACGGGGCATTCGGCCGCTTGAATTATCTAGAACGGCGACAAACAGCAAATACCAGCCAAGGAGAAGTTAATCGGCTTGTCCAAGAAGAAGAACGCCTAAAACTGGCGATCGCTCAAGGACAAAAGAAATTACAAAATGCGATCGCTCTTTCCAAAGAAGATTTACTCAGCAAAATTGCTGAGAACAACAAGCGCATCGCTGAAATAGATAGTCAACTTACCAAAGTCATTGTTGAAAATCAAAAACGCATAGAAGAAATAAACGGTCAAATCAGCGAACTTCTTTTAACTCTTAAATACCAAGAACTCCGCGCATCGACAAATGGTGTTGTTTTTGATCTCAAGCCACGTGGTTCTGGCTATGTCTACAACACCAGTGAATCTATTCTGAAAATAGTGCCACCAGAAAACCTAGTTGCCCAAGTTTACATCACCAACAACGATATTGGTTTTGTTAAAAGTGGTATGCCTGTAGATGTGCGAATTGATTCTTTCCCCTACACAGAATTCCGTGATATTAAAGGTAAATTAGTCCGGGTTGGTTCCGATGCTTTACCTCCCGATCAAGCCACTCCATACTATCGTTTTCCAGCTGAAATTCGCTTAGAAAAGCAATCGATCAACATCAATGGTACAGATGTACCTCTACAATCTGGAATGTCTTTAAGTGCTAATATTAATGTCCGCAAGCGGACTGTGATGAGTATTTTTACAGAGAAGTTTTTAGGGAAAATCGAAAGCTTGAAATATACTCGTTAGTACAACAAAGCAAGGGCAAACAAGAGAGGAAAAGATGAAAGGGTAAGGGGAAAAGGAAAGGAAATCCCTTTACCCTTTTACCTTTGACCTTTCCACCTGTCCTTAATCCCCAGAATAACCCTGAGTTCCCCACTCTTGATACCTTTTTATCTCAACTACTATTGTCAATAATTATACTGGACTAGTCAGTCGTCTGACATGCTATCTTGGCGGTACTCGCTCAACAGCAAGGAATGACAAGGTGGCTCACACATTTTTATTGGAACCAGGACGCTGGACATTGCAAGGGAGTTGCCTAGAACGCAATGGTATGCCAATCAACGTTAAAGGTATGACATTGATTGCTTGGAATCGAGATAACTGGTTCACAATGGCGACAAAACTCATATTTCCTGGCAGCGAACGCGCGGATATTGCCTTGCAGTACAAAGGGCGTTTAGATTTTGGTACACGTCAATATACTTTCTTACTTCAACATAATCTTTTGGGGCAGATTGAAGGTGAGGGTTGGATTGGTTTAGATACCATCGTGCAACGTTACTGGGTACTTAGCGATCGCGAACGTCGCAGTGGGTTTGAAACTTTACATCGCGTCAGTGATGATACTTACTATCTCACTAGTGGTATCATGGCTGGTCATTATTTAACTAGCACGATGGAAGCCAGTCTAGAACGTCAACGGGCAAACTGAGAAGGTTAGTGGTTAGTAGTTGTAGAGACGTGCCATGGCACGTCTGTACATTGGTTAGTAGTTAGTGGTTAGTTGTATACCAATAACAACTAACTACTAACTACTATCTACTATCCAAAGTTAATTAACTAGGTCAAAAGTGGGCAAACTAAATCAGAAGCAAAGTTAGGGATGGTACGAAATACCAGGGTAAATCTACCACTCCTATTTTTGTGAGCCATCTTGTCATTCCTTGCTGTTGAGGAGTACCGCCAAGATAGCATTTCAGGACAGGGGATGGACTCACCTGATTAGGCATTGGGTATTGGGCATTGGGAATAAGTGAAAATTATGAATGCTGAAAATTTCATAATTCATAATTCATAATTCATAATTTTTATGCCCCTTCCCCTTTATCCTTTACCCTCACAGAAAGCTGTATCATCCGCTATTTTTAAACATTGGAGTCAAGTTGTCTATGTCAGACCCCAACATTGGTCGCTTACTCAGCAACCGTTACCAACTTCAAGAGTTAATTGGTACCGGAGCAATGGGTCGGGTTTATTGTGCTAAGGATGTTTTGTTGGGGGGTGTACCCGTCGCTGTTAAGTTTCTTGCTCTGTCAGTCCAAAATAAAAAAATGCGATTGCAGGAGCGTTTTGAGCAAGAAGCAAAAACCTGTGCCCTATTAGGACAGAAAAGCATTCATATTGTTCGAGTCATGGATTATGGCGTAGACGAACATGATACCCCGTTCTACGTTATGGAATATCTGCAAGGAAAAGGCCTCAACCATATTATTCGCAAGCAAAACCTATCTTTAACAAGATTCTTGAGTTTGGTACGTCAAATTAGTTTGGGGTTACAATGCGCCCACAATGGCATTTCTGTTGATGGTAAAATCTATCCGATTATCCACCGCGATATTAAGCCCAGCAATATGCTGGTTGTTCAAGACGACAGTTTTGGGGAGTTAGTCAAAGTTCTGGACTTTGGTATTGCTAAATTACTACAGGCAGATAGCAATTATACAAACTATTATTTAGGTACCCTGGCTTATTCTTCACCCGAACAAATGGAGGGCAAGGAGCTAGACAACCGCTCTGATATCTATAGTTTAGGTGTGATGATGTTTGAAATGCTCACAGGTAAGATGCCCTTGGTTGCCCCAATTCATTCTTTTGGAGCATGGTATAAAGCACATCATACTCAACCACCGCGTTCCTTTACTGAGGTTGCTCCCACCTTGCAACTACCAAAGGAAGTGGAAAATTTGGTGATGAGCTGTCTAGCTAAGTCACCTAGCGATCGCCCCCAAAATATCGGTGAAATTCTCAAGGTTTTAACATCCCTAGAACAGTTGGATATTACATCCACCCACGAGCCAAGCACTAATTTATCCGCTCTTGTTAGTCCCCCACCAAGAAAAATTGAGTTTGAGCATAAATCTAATATCGATTTACGCACATCCCCATCCAAAGGCGAAATCTTACAACAAGCTTTTTGGCCGCAAAATAAACCCATTGCTAATATTGTTTTTCCTCAGCCCATCCGTCTCAATGGAGAGCTTAAGCCTGCGTTGTGGGTAATGCTACCGCACGAGGAAATTCAAAAGCGTTTAACCTGTACCCGCTACAATCAATTTCTTTTCATTACTGCTCCCCACCCTGTGTTGTTGTGGATTACCCTGCTCTACAACCGCAAACATGGGCCGAAATGGTTGCCTTACTATCTCGATCTCAAAACAAATATCGGTCAAGAAATCGCTCGCTTACTAGCAAAAATTGGTTACTACCGCTTACTGTTCTTTACCCGAGAGACACCTAATCACTACGCTCATATGATTGTTTCAACAATTGCCTCTGCTCAACGTGAACGACTCCAACAGTGGGTAACGATGAGCAACACACTCATGGCATCTGGTGATCCACAACTTAGCAAAAATTTACTCAAAACTGAATATGAAAAGATAAAGCCTCAAATTCTAGCAAAGCTGCAAGCGATGGATACAGATTCGACCTTTGACCTTTCTGCCTAATTTGAAAAGAAGGAAGAAGGAAGAACTATTTTTATTGAGTTTTTAAGTATCGCTCTACTAAATATTAATTATTGTTAAGAAAATCTGTCTGAGAGTTGCAAAATAAATCCATAAGAAATATAAATAATAAGGGTACGAGACAATTAACCTTAAGTAAATTTGAAAGTGTAAAGATGCTTAATTATACAAAGCCTGTAACGTAAAAATGTACAGGCTTGGGTTAGGTATTTTTTTGCAGTCCATTAATAGTGCTAGCGCACCTCTCAAGTTCATCTTTAAGGCTAATTATATTCAGACCAAATTAAGATAAAAAACCGAAAACTTATTTAGTTTTACTGTCCTTTAGATATTTTGAATCTGGATTTGCTTATCGGAGTTGACGCCCCGGCATCCCCAGCTCCTTTCCTCTGATGGAACCGAGCAAGAGAAGGAGGTCGCCGACCGCGACACTAAAAATCTACGCAGCCCAAGAAGAACCTGAATCTAGACCCCATTGGTGCTTGAGAAGCTCTTTGTAAGTTGCCTCCCGTACTACCATTTGTTCGTAGAGCTTGACTAAAAAGTCTTTGGCTTGGTCATGGCTCATGTTTTGCACCTGAGTAGCAAAAGAGCGGATGCTGAATTGCTGTTCTAGAGTCAGTTCGATAGGTTTGTCCATAGTAAACTCCTAAAAAACGAGTATAAGGTTTCGATTACAGAAGATCCCAAATGGGTAACAGATTGGACTTATATCTGTCGTACATTTGTTCCCCCGTATTAAGAAAGATAACAACTGTTTGACAAATTGCCCATACCCTTTGGTGGAGATTTTTTGACTAACAAGCGTCTTGTTTTTTCTGCCTACTGGTATAAACCCCAAGTTTTCCAGAGCAAATTTCGGGAAACTTTGGGTTTTTCAGTATCGGCTAGGTAGTGGAATTCCCTTTTTCCTAACGTTAGTGAGGAAATAAAGGGTATGAATTTGAATTATATTCCCCATACCGTATTAAATGCAAGATGTCAACTTGCCAAAGTATGTAAATCAGCCTCTGTTGGTAACTTCCTTCAGAGGTTAAATGTATTTGTATCAAGTTGTAACTAGGAAAAATGCTCAGCCTGAACAAAATGATGAGTATATTTACGTCATTAGTCATTAGTTGGTAGTTGTTTGTTGGTTGTTAACTACTAACCAATGACCAATGACTATTGACTATTGACTATTGACTATTGCCTTCAACAGCGACGATGACGACAGTGATGTTATCGTGTCCGCCTTCTTGTTTGGCAGCTTCGACTAGAGAAATAGCTGCTTTTTCTATTGACGGGCTTTCTTTGAGGTAACAAGCAATGTTTTCATCAACAAGTTCTTCTGTCAGTCCGTCACTGCACAACAGCAGGCGATCGCCGATTTTCACATCTAGTTGTTGAACATCAACCTGATTTAGATCTTCACGTCCCAAACAACGGGACAAGACATGACGAAAATGATGAATTCGCGCTTCCTCAGGCGTGATATCACCCATTTTGAGAGCGCGTGCTACCCAAGTATGGTCTTCAGTTAGCTGTTGTAATTCGGACTCTCGCAACCGATATAGCCTGGAGTCGCCAACATGAGCGCACCAAGGGGGTTCTCCAGAGCGAAACATCACTAATACAGCCGTTGTCCCCATATCAGCACGTTCAGGATGACTTTGCTGATCCTGCAAAATCGCTTCATTGGCTCGCCATAAAGCTTCCTCTAGCAATTGTGGTGAGGACTTTGAAGAATCCCAATTTTCAACCAAGTACTTTTTCATTTCCTCGGTAGCAATGCGACTTGCCTGTTCACCCCCTGCA
The DNA here is from genome assembly GCF_013388695.1 of Fischerella sp. Lineage (NCBI taxonomy): Bacteria > Bacillati > Cyanobacteriota > Cyanophyceae > Nostocales > Hapalosiphonaceae > Fischerella > Fischerella sp. The sequence continues at coordinate 19,478 of NZ_JACAEU010000039.1, read as the reverse complement.
TGGCCACCCATCCCATCAGCAACAATGAAAAAGCGCCCTTCTGGGTCAATATAGTAAGCATCTTGATTATTAGAACGAATAAGCCCGGGATCGCTGATACCGGTAAAATTAAGTTTCATATATTTTTTTGCAACTATTAATACATACGGTCATAACGGTCGAGACGCATCAGCAGTCTAATTAGCAACCATGATACTGCGGCTGCGATCAAACCAATCAAAAGCGCCTGCCAAAAATAATGATTAACGAATAAAATCGTTGCTGAAAGCGTAAAAGCACTAATAATTAGGGCATAGACTATCCCTATCTGAATACTGCTTTGCCGCCGCAGTAGACGCTCTGTTTCTATCGACCGAACGCGAAGGCGTACGTCTCCGCGCTCTAGTTTTTCTAGAGTATCTTCCAGTCTACGTGGTAATCCAAGTGCTGTGCTACTTACTTGAGCAGCTTGCCGGCCTAATTCATTAAAAAAGCTATTGCCAGCATCAGAACCATTCATATTAGTCATAAGCTGCATTGCATATGGTTTGGCAACTTCCATAAAGTTAAATTCCGGATCTAACCCCTTGCCCACGCCTTCCAGAGTCGAGAAGGCTCGCATGACGAAAGTGAAAGTAGCTGGAAATCTAAAAGGCTGATTATAAGCTATCTCGTACAAATCGTCACTGATAGCAGCTACGGACTGATTTTCAAAAGGTTGATCCATAAAATGATCCAGCATGTACTGGACAGAACGCCGCACCGGTCCCATGTCTTCTGTTGGTGCTAATGCGCCTAAATCAATCAGGGAGTTAACAACGCGATCGCCATCTTTGGAAGCAATACCAAATAGTGTTTCCATCAGTCCTTCGCGGATGTTGGACTTAATCCGCCCCATCATGCCAAAATCGTAAAATATCAAAGCGCCTTCGTCGGGACTAACGGCGATATTGCCAGGGTGGGGATCGGCATGAAAAAAGCCATTGTTGAGTAGCTGGTGCAGATAGGCTTGAGCGCCCTGACGAGCAATTTGTTTACGATCTAAACCCGCAGCCTCTATAGCTTCATATTGGCTAATTTTAATACCCGGAAGATATTCCAGCGTCAGTACTCGTGATGAAGTGTAGCGCCAGTAAATACGTGGTACTTTCACCCAGTTGTAAGTGCGAAAATTCCGACGAAAAGTATCGGCGTTGCGTCCTTCGCTGAGATAATCAATTTCTTCCCAAAGAATGCGGCAGCACTCTTCATAAATTCCCATCCAATCTCGCCCCCGTCCCCATTCCGGATGGTTTTGGAAGTAGCGGGCAATACCTTTGAGAATTTTTAAATCAATTTCAAACAGCTTTTTCAGTCCTGGGCGTTGAACCTTAACAACAACCGCTTCTGTTGAGTGCAGCACAGCCTTGTGTACCTGCCCCAAGCTAGCAGCAGCTAGGGGAATTGGCTCAAAACTGTGGAAGAGTTCGGGAATTTTTTTGCCCAGTTCTTGCTCAATAGTTGCTTCTACCTGCTCGTAGCTAAAAGCCGGTACTTTGTCTTGTAGCTTTGACAATTCTTCTACATATTCACTGGGAAATAAATCGGCACGGGTAGAAAAAAGTTGTCCGACTTTGATAAAAGTTGGCCCTAAATCCAGTAGAGTATTGCGAATCCAAACTGCTTGCGCTTTGCGTCTAGCAGCTTGCTTGGCTTCAGTGACTCCACCTGGGTAACTCCAAGATTTTTTGTAGAGCCAAAATTTGAACATTAAGGTCAACACAAATGACCAAATGTCTATAAAACGCCGTCTACTGGAATAGTTTTCGCGATTCCAACGGTATGCTTTATCTGTATATCCTTTTTCCATATCCACTGCGTACCGCTGGTTGTGAACCGAGTCAGTAGAAATAAGAGACACTCTTAACCCTAATTGGTTGTTAGTTGTTGGTTGTTGGTTGTTAGTTGTTAGTTATTAGTCGTTGTTGACCACTAACCACTACCCACTAACTACTAACTATTTATTTTCCTCAGCTTCTGCCACTGCGATAGCGTTGTAATTCAGTTCGTAAAAAAGCTATTTCTGCTCGCAGTTCATCAATCATTGCTTGCAAATCAACTGGCTCGGTTTTGGATTGCCCAACTGCTGTAGCAAATTCACCAGTACTAGCAGCTTCGCTGGCTTGATTTGCTCGCTCCATGACTTCGTCTGTAAACTGGCGCAGTTGCTCTCTAAGTTCGGCATCAAATTTGCCTACTTCGCTCAAAGCGTCAGTAAAGGCGTTTTCTAAACGTTCTGTAAGTACTTCAGCTACTGCTCTGCCCACAAAAAATGCTTGCACAAGGGGGTTACTCATAAATTTTTGTTACGTCCATCCGCACAAAAATTATAACTTGCCCGTTTGCCTTACTGCTTCTACTTTATTGCTGTTGTTTTTGTTGGGTGTTTGGTATTTAGTATTTGTTCCAAGCAACCAAGCAACCCTACCCCGCAGGAACTCCCTTTGGAAAAGTACTCTAAGCCTTACGGCGTACGAAAATCCGCCCGGAGGGCGTGGGGAGTGAAGATCCGTGTTGGCTCACCGCCAACTACCAACAAACAACAAATTCAGATATTAACTATGAACTTATTACCACAGGGATATTTTTAACCATTCTGACTTTAGCAACATGAATGTTGTTAAACTATTGTATATTAAGATTAAACAACTTTTATGTTGTTAAAGTTCTCTATTTTTTCATGAGAGACTCTCATGAATTTCGTTCAAAACGAAAGCATGAGAATTACTTAAGTTTTTTCCTTGTTTCTTGAGTAAATCTGTTTATGAAAAGTCCTCTGAGTGAAATCAGACAAAAGGATAACCTCCTGAACTCGATTACGCTAGATCAGTTGCAGGTGTTTGAAGCTGCTGCAAGGCACTGTAGCTTTACCCGTGCTGCCGAAGAGTTGTTTGTAACTCAGCCGACAGTATCAATGCAAGTCAAACATCTTGCCCAGGCGATCGGGCTACCCCTATTTGAACAAGTGGGTAAGCGTATCTACCTTACAGAAGCAGGTAAAGAAGTTTTGCATAGCTGTAGGGAAATCTTTCAGTGCCTAGATCGCCTAGAAACAACGATAGTTGATTTGAAGGGGATGAAACAGGGAAAACTGAGGTTAGCAGCAGTCACTACGACTAAGTACTTCATCCCAAAGTTGCTGAAACCTTTCTGTAAACTCTACCCTGGTGTTAAAGTTGCCCTAGAGTTCACAAATCATGAAGCGCTGTTGACGCGACTGAATGAAAATCTTGACGACTTGTATATTCTGAGTTGTCCACCCAATAGAGAAGATATAGAGGCAAAGCCATTTTTAGATAATCCACTTGTGGCGATCGCTCCTGCAAATCATCCCTTTGCTAAGCAGCATAAACTCTGTTTGAAAAATTTTGCAGAGGAACCCTTGATTGTACGGGAGGAGGGTTCAGGAACCCGCAAGCTGGTACGGCAGTTTTTTGAGCAACGTGGAATATCCCCACGCATCAACCTAGAACTCGGTAGTAACGAAGCCATCCAGCAAGCTGTGATTGACGGTTTAGGTCTTTCAGTTTTATCGATGCATACGCTCAATTGTGCAGAAGTGAGAAATCAGCTAGCAATTTTAGATGTAGATGGTTTCCCAATTCATCGCCAGTGGCATGTGATCTTTCCCAAGAAAAAGCAGCTTTCGATTACTGCTAGTACTTTCTTAGAATATTTGCTTACAGAAACTCAGCAATTTTCTACAGATAACGATAACCCCATGCAAACAGTAAAGACTCTGTGGGTTCAGTCTTAACCTCGGACAGGCGGTATCAAATCGCCTGCTTGTCCTAGCTTTTGCTAGAAATTATCGCAGTTAATGTATATCCGATTGCTCAGTTGAGTAATTCTTGATAGTACTCCTCCGGTTCATTAGGCAGATATGCAGTCATTTGCAGGGCTTGATTACTCAACTTCAAGGCTGTGGTAATGTTGATGCGACTGAGAAAGTCTAAGTCATGGGAAATAACCCAAAGTGAACCCTGGTATTCATTGATACCTTCCACTATTTGCTCAACGGTTTCGATATCCAAGTTATTGGTTGGCTCATCGAGAATTAGCAAATCAATTTCAGAGATACTGATAATGGCGATCGCTAATCTTGCCAACTCACCCCCACTCAATACAGATGCGGATTTGTTAACGTCATCGTTTTTAAACAGAAAGTGTCCTAACTGTTGCCGCAAAAGCTGATAGCCCAGATGAGGATTAGCAGCTTGCATGTTTTCTATAATTGTTTGCTCTCGATTCACAAACTGGTAGGTTTGATCCAGATAAACAGCTTTCATGGTTGGAGTTAGTAAGATCTCACCCGACTCTAGAAACGTTTCATGGGAAGACGCGGAGAACTTCCCCGAGTTTAAAATTGCTTTTGCCAAACTAGACTTACCTGAACCATTTGCCCCAGCAATAGCGACGCGATCGCCAGAGGAAATATGAAGCTGGATGTTTTGAATTAGCAGGCGATTTGATACCCAAAGATTTGCGCCTTGAATATCAATCAGATTTCTGCGTTTTTGACTGTTCTCTTCCAGTTGAATGTTCGTCGCCTTTGTAGTTTTGACTTTCGTCTCAGTAACTTTTTGAGTTGCCTTTGCTACTGCGGCTTCGTGTTTCTTTTTTGCATTCCCTGCTGATGATTCCGCTTTTGTTTTAATCAGTCCAGCTGCGGCTCTACCCATACTGCCATCGAGAAACTTACCACGACCGCTTCTACGAGATTGGGCTGCACGTTGCTGTTCTTTGAGAGCAGTTTCTTTAGCTAGTTTGAGTTCTTTTCTAGCAACTTCGTGATTCCTGATTGCCGCTTCTAATTCTATTTGTTTCTGTTCTCGATACAGAGAAAGATTTCCTCCGTATACTTTAATTCCCTCAGGTGTAAGTTCCCAAGTAGTATCTACTACCCGATCTAAGAAAAAAGGCTTGTGAGAGACGATCGCAAACGCACCATTAAAGTCCTTGAGAAACCAACTCAAACTTTCTAGTGCGGCAAGATCCATGTGATTTGTTGGTTCATCCAATAGCAGAATATTTGGCTGTTGAGATAAACCAATCGCTAAAAATAGTTTTGTGAGTTCTCCACCACTTAAGTTTGTTAATAGTAGAGATAGGTCAAGATTTGTATGAAATTTTGACTGCAAAATCTCCTCAATTTGCCACCATTCATCAGATATAGAACTTAAGAAATCAATTAATGACTCTGCTTGAATTTGCTCCTTGATGGTACTAATTTGGGGCAGATAGTAAATGATACCATTACGCCAAACAGAACCAATTGTAGGGGTAATTTGACCTGCGAGAATCTTTAGCAGAGTTGATTTTCCTACACCATTACGACCAACTAAAGCAATGCGATCGCTCTCTTCAATGCTTAAGTGAACTCCTTGAAATAAAGTCCTAGTTGAATTGAGTTCGTAAGCTAAATTTTCAGCTAAAAGTATTGGTTTTTTTTGCATTCTCAAACCTTGAACACGCTAAATAGGAATGCGTGTAAATTGTCACATCTAAACCGTGTAAGTCTTACATACCGGAACTACTATCAGTTGCAGCTAAACAGGAAAAGTCGTCCTGTGTAGACTTTAGACAACAAGGGTAATTCAACCAAATTTGATATAGATGATGGGTATTATTTACACGCGCGATAAACTTCGCCGCAGACAGTCTGAAGGCGGCTTGATGTAGAAATTAAGTTATGAAAAATTTTTTATAACATGACTATTTTTCAGCGAATTTGCCGTGCTTGTCGTGATTGTTCTTTTTTGACATTCGATGTGTTCGAGCAAGGCTTCTGTGTGACTACTTCATTTTGGCTATTTCGCTTGAAATGTGTTGAGACTTATCTACACTACAGCTTAGCAGATTGAAATTCCGGAAAACATCAAAACAGGATAAATTAGGTGGTTTTACCTTTGTGCCTTCGTGTCTTGGTGGTGAAAAAAGAATTATTGAAACACTAAGACACAAAGACACCAAGAAAAATCTTGCTTGTACGACTTATACCTTCACAGAGGTAAGGGTTGGGGTGGTTTTCAGTTCATAATTTGTTACTCAAAATAGACAGAGCAGAAGTAGAGTTTATGTAGTTAAAATCGAGATGTTTAGTTATTGACACTCAGGCTGTGGACACTGCTACTTGCCCTCGTTGTCACCAACCCGTAGATCGACAGGCTGTTAACTGCCCCTATTGTCGTACTCAGCTAAAAGCTTACGGACACCCCGGTATTCCTTTGCATCGGGCTACTAAAGATAAATATCTCTGTGACAGTTGCAGCTATCATGCCGATGATAGCTGTAATTTTCCCCAGCGTCCCTACGCCAAAGAGTGTACGCTGTACCAAAATATTGAAGAGAGCAAGTTGGAATTGCAGCAGTTGCATGAGGCTAAAAGCTTTAGCACTACTGTTAGAAACTGGATCAAACGCAATCAGAGTTTATTATTGTTACTGACTTTATTATTAGTGTGTTTGCTCATCGCTCTGTTACAATCTTAATGACAATTTCTAAAACTCTGCTACCTGGTGCGCTAATCTCTCTTGCCCCTCTGCGTTTTAATAATTCGCCATGATTTTCGCAATGCAGTACTAAACTACATTAGTAGCTTCAACTGATGTCAGTGGTGCTTCTTCATATGCTGCTAGGTCAAACCAAAAAGTTGTACCCACGCCGACTTCACTGACCAAATGAACTTTACTGTGATGCTTTTCTTCAATGATATTTCTGACTATTGATAGTCCCAAACCAGTTCCTTCCAAAGTATGAACGCGATTTTCTACCCGGAAGAAGCGATCGAAAATGGCTTGTTGGTCTTCTGGGGCGATACCGATGCCAGTATCGGAAATTTCTACTCGCACCCGACGGGGACTAGCGCTGTCTTGGGACTGGGGTTGTAGCTGGTAGGCGCGGAGAACGACTTTACCACCAGCTTTGGTAAACTTTAGGGCATTACCCAGTAAATTCGCCAACACTTGTAGTAACAAATCATAATGACTTACTACTAAGGGCAAGTTGGGTTCTACTTCCTGGAATAATTCAATACCTTTATCTTTGGCATTAAGTTGGTAAGTACGCAGTGTTTGTTCAATTGCTTGCCCTAGATCCACCCCGTCCAAGTGATAACTACGACCAGATTCCAGCCTGGACAAATCTAAAACATCGTTAACCAAACGCGTCAGGCGATCGGTTTCATGATTAACAGTTACTAGAAAATCTTGCCTTTGCTCTAAACTCAAGTCTTCGCCGTATTCGTGCAAAGTTTCGATAAAAGATTTGATGTTAAATAGGGGGGTTCGCAGTTCGTGAGAAACATTACTAATAAATTGGCTTTTTGCCTCGTTTAGCTCGACCTCACGGGTAATATCTTGCACGGTGATGGCAATGCCTTTGACATTCTCCTTTTGCTGGTCGCGTACAGTAGTCAGGAGAATGCGGATAGTACGTTTACTTGGCTGAGTAAAGGGAATGCGGAACTCGGCACTTTCACATTCTCCTGCTGCCATTTCGTATAAAGGGCGAGTGATTTCCATTTGCACTGCTGATGGCAAGAAATGCAGAACATTCCCGCCGACAACATCGACACCTTCCCAGCCGAAAATGCGACGTGCTGTGGGGTTGACTAAAATTACCTGCATATGGTCATCTATCAATACCGCACCATCAGCAATAGTGGAAACCAAAGTTTCCAACTTGGCTTTTTCGGCAGTCAGTTCCTCAATATTCTGTTCTTCGTAGCGCTCTAAGCGCTCTGCCATCTCATTAAAGCTGAAAATTAACTCTTTGAGTTCACCTCCAAATGGCAAGTCAATACGCTGCTTAAAATTCCCCGCAGCAATTTGCTTTACCCCCAGTAGCAGTTCTTTAATTGGTTTGGTAATTGTCAAAGCGTTAATCACCCCTCCCAAAATCACCATTACCCAAATCGAGATAAATACGGCAATAGTGACATCGCGAGTGAAATTTGTAGAAATGACTGCGGCAGGGTTAGGATTGATGCCGATCGCCAAAACACCCAGATACTTTTTATCAACCTTTAAAGGCACAAATACATCAGTAACTACACCATCTGGGGACAGATGTTGCCGCACCATCGGCTTATCGGCATCAGTGGCGTAATCATCAGGCAGTTGTATGCGTCGCTCAATGGTCAGAGAAGTTTCTACTTCTGGCTCCCAAAAAGGAATGCCAAAATAGATTTTTCCAGTATCATCAGCGTAGAGCATGTAACGCACGCTGGAAGTGCTGCTATAGAAGCGTTGGGAAAATTGTGCTACCTCGGTGAGATTATGGTCAGCAATTAAGGGAGCAACGTTGGCAGCAAGCAGCAGTCCCAAGTCACGACCAAAGCGAGTGTCATTTAGACGCGCATCCTGCTGAATTGTATTTACTGCCCAGAAAGTCAGACCGCTCATCACCAAAGATACCACTAAGGTTACGGCAGCCAAAAGCTTGGTCTGGAGAGTGAACTCCGACCACCAATTGGCGATCGCTTCTCGAATTGTTTTTAACAAAGCCAGCATCTTAAATAAAAAGTTGTTATGGCTGTGGTCGTTTGCTTGATATTCTCTCCTGTTTGACTTCACTTTCCATTGGGAGAGTAAGCTACGGTTTCAAGGAGAGAGTCCGCGCATGGAGCTGAACACGCAACCCCAACAACTAAAAATTAGCAGCTAATCTAGATAAATAGGTAAATAGGTTAGTAGTTAGTAGTTAGTGGTTAGTGGTTGTTGGTTGTTGGTTGGTGGTTGGTGGTTGGTGGTTAAGCTAAAAGACATTTAATTTGCATTATCGAAAAAAAGCAAACTCTTGTGGGGTGGGCGTCTCGCCCGCCCTATTTATGCAACTTAAATGCACATCAGCTTAGTAGTAGTGGTTGGTTGTTGGTTGCTGGTTATTTCCAATTCCCAATGCCCAATGCCCAATGCCCACTCTCCCACTCTCTCATTTTCTATTCCCCTAACCTATTCCCTTCAACCGATGACCAATATCTCGCCGATAATACATACCCTCAAAGTTAATGTATTTCATTCCGGCGTATGCTTGGGCTAGTGCTTGCTCAAAATTTTCTCCTACGCCGGTGACATTTAAAACTCGACCGCCATCTGTTAGCAATTGTTGCTCTTGCAACTTGGTACCGGCATGAAATACAACTGCTCCCTGTGCCTCGGCTTCTGGAATACCCGCGATCGCCTTATCCTTTTCATAAGTTCCAGGATAACCGCCAGAGGCAGCAACGACAGTAGCAGCAGCGCCTGGTTTCCAAGCAATGGGTGGCATTTGTGCTAAACGCTGTTCAATGCAGGCAAGTATTAACTCTTCTAAAGGAGTTTCCAAAAGCGGCAGAATGACTTGCGTTTCTGGATCGCCAAAACGACAGTTAAATTCTAAAACCATTATGTTGCCATCAGAGGTAATCATTAACCCAGCATAAAGCACGCCTCGATAGTCAATGTTCTTTTTCCTTAAGGCTGCGATCGCTTTTTCTAAAACCTGTTTTTGAATGCGTTCCATTAACTCTGGTGTGGCAATGGGCGCTGGAGCATAAGCTCCCATACCACCAGTATTTTCTCCTGTATCACCTTCACCAATACGCTTGTGATCCTGAGCTGGCAATAAAGGTCTAATTGTTAATCCATCGGTTAAGGCTAAAACGGAAACCTCTTGCCCTATCAAACATTCTTCAATGACAACAAATCTTCCAGCATTACCAAACTGTCCCTGGAAAATTGCCTCAATAGCTTCAATGGCTTGGTCTAATGTTTGAGCAACTATAACACCCTTACCTGCTGCCAGACCATCAGCTTTAACAACAATTGGTACGCCATGTTCTTTTACGTAGGATTTTGCAGCAGCAGCTTGGGTAAATACCGCAGCGTGTGCTGTTGGAATTCCTGCTTCTTGCATCAGGGCTTTTGCCCAAGCTTTACTTGCTTCAATTTGTGCTCCTGCTTTGGTCGGGCCAAAAACCATCAATCCTTGTGAGAGGAGATAGTCTGAGATACCCTTAGCCAAAGGTACTTCTGGCCCGATTACAACTAAAGAAATTCCTTCTTTTTGGGCAAATTGGCTGATGCCCTCAAAGTCATCTACTTTTAAGGGCAAGTTTTGACAGCGTGACATGCTGGCTGTTCCGCCATTTCCCGGCACACATGTAACTTGCTCAATTTGCTTTGACTGCAATAGTTTCCAAGCAAGGGCGTGTTCCCGCCCGCCGTTACCTACAACTAAAACTTTCACTGATTTCCTCGTGCATCCCTTGCCAGCGAGAATGCCCTATGGCTGCTCGCCGTTCAATTTTTTCACCAATTCTAATACTTATGCGAGTCTAAAAATAATATTCTTTTAGAAAAAGCTTAGGACAAGGTTAAAAGTTATAGGGCAAATGGTCGCGGTGAGGAGACTGTGGTCTCTATGCTGCTGTGTCGTTCAGGAATCGCCACTCTGGGATTGGGTGCTGGGTATCTAGTACAGGGAAAGCAATTTTAAATTTTGGAGGGAATTTAATATCCTTCTAAAATTTACTGCTATCTTCCAATCCTTAGTCACTAATCGCTTTGAAGCATAACATAAGAAAAATATTTCTAATTAAAAATCCTGAATTTTAATCAAAATAGATATTTATGATTCATATATTCCGCAATACTAAATTATTTTAGCCTATATGTGAAATATTAAAAAATATTTGTAAGCTAATAGCAGTTTGCAAGTTACAAGCATTAATCTGTCAAAAGTAACCATTGTGTCAAAAGCATGAAATTTTTTGGAACATCAGCCACGAGTTCTGCTTTTGGACAGTTTGAGGCAAGAATGGCAGTTGGTTAAGCTGTTATGCGCTTGATTGAGGTGATATTTAATCATTGGGAGTAAAGACTACCGAAGAGTTGGCTTCTGGAGACTTTACCATCACTCTAAAACCGTTATGGGCAATAAATTGCCTTGCGCCCTTATTCCCGCAGATGAATCTTGGGCTTGCGAGCTATGATTTTTTGTCATTTTCTTTTCATCATCAAAGCAAAAACTCTATTTTCCTGTTGTCTTTATAGTCTTACTTTCTGAATAAATAATTAAATTTTTATAAAAATTGCCTACTTTGTCATCAAATCCCAGAGGTTTGCGATATTCTATATAACAATTTGCTAGAGATGGTGGATGTCTCAAGCTTGCAAGGTTTAATTTTCACCGAAAAACCTACCATCAAGCCCTGATTTTATGGGTTTGTCAAATAGCGCACACATGCTAATGAAAAAACGAATAAAATTTTACCAGTTGTTCCTTATCATCCTATCTATGCTATCAACAGGACGACAAGTTTTTTTGTAAGTGTCTGCAAATGCCGATGGTCACAATTTGAGTTTTTTGGTGGTGATTACCGTACAAAACCGAATTGGACAGCAACTAAGTAGAGTTAGTTATGATATAGTTAAGAAGCTAAGACTGTAATTGCCAAAGTACCTAACTCTACGCATCGGCAACAATTCCCAAACGGAAAACAGTTTTGACTAAGCATTTACCAAACCAAATCTGAATTTAAATTCAATCGAGGTTATGACTCAGCAAGTAATTCACCCAATGGTGAAATTGCAGCGTAACGTGCAATCACTCGTAGACTCAAAGATTATCAAGCCAACCGATAGCATTTGGAAAATCGCTTTGCTCTTCGGTAATGAATGGCAGCACTGGAAAAAAGAATTGTTAGACTTTGGGTTCAGCATGCAAGACCCTGTGAGCGATTTATTGGCAGTAGAAGCTTGGGACGAAGAATAGGAGTAGTTAGTAGTTGGTAGTTAGTAGTTAGTGGGAATCAACAACTAACTACTAACCACTAACCACTATCCACTAACCAACTCCTTATTTGCAAGCTGCTAATGCGGCAGCTACTTCCTTCGCTGTTTGATAACGATCGCGTGGCAATGGTTCTGTAACACGGTCGATTACCTTTGCTAATTCGGGGGTGATAGTAGGGACTTTTGTCAGATTAAATCGATAATTTCGTCCTTGTTGACGATAAAACTTGAAAGGATTTTCGCCGGTAAGTAGGTAAATGAGCGTGGGTCCAATTGCATACAAATCTGATTGTGTGAGGGGTTGTCCCCGTTCTTGTTCAGGAGCGCAATAACCTTCTGCACCAATACGAGTGCCAGGTGCAGTACCAACAATTTCTTTGACTGCACCAAAATCCAGCACCACTATGCGATTATTAGAATTTCGTACCATCAAATTAGCGGGTTTAATATCGCGGTGAATCAGTGGAGGATCTTGCCCATGCAGATAGTCCAAAATTTCACAAGTTTCGATCATCCAGGCGATCGCTTGACTTGGAGTCACCGGGCCCTTAATCAAAATCAATTTTTCTAAATCCTGGCCGTGGACTAATTCCATTGCCAGATACTTTTTTCCCCCTTCCACAAAAAAGTCGTAATACTTGGGAATACCTGAATGTTGAAGAGATTTAAGAATGTGCGCTTCTCGTTCAAATAATTCGCGGGCTTTGGCAATTTTCGCCATGTCAGCATTCATTTGCTTCAAAACCAGCAGTTGGGGGTGTCCAGTGATTGTTCCTGTTTCGTCCCAAGCTAGATAGGTAGTACCCATACCTCCCTGTCCTAGTGTCCGCAGCACTTGATAATGACGAATTGTCTGTTGCACAGAGAGGGGTTGACCACAGTGGATGCAAAATAGATTGTTAGGGGAGTTCCCTTCGTGAGTGCAAGTGTTAGATAAGTTTGCTGGCTTGTTTGGAGCAGTTATCTGTTCAATGTGAAATTTTAGTATCGGGCCTCCCCGTGCTAATTGCAATAGCGAATTATCTGGTAGAGGACTCTGAGTCACTAAAACACCGTTCAGAAAAGTGCCGTTTGTACCTTTGCTAATCACCTGCCACGAACCGCCATTAGAGTCAGAACTAATTTGTATTAGCTCTAGATGGTGTCGGGATACAAGAGTATCGGTTAAAACAACGTGATTATCAGTCGAGCGACCAATCCGAATTACGGACTCGTCCTCAAAATGCCACTCTTGAAGGGGCGTTTTTTGTTGCGGTTCTAACAGGGTCAGAATAACCACATTACAAGGTAATAAGGTAACGGAATGAGGAATTGGAAGTAGTTAGTAGTTAGTAGAGACGTGCCATGGCACGTCTGGACATTGGTTAGTAGTTAGTAGTCAGTAGTTGGTTGTTCTCGTAACCACTATCCACTATCCACTAACAACTAACCATTGACAATTCCTTTTTGACTTTCTAAATTTGGGCGCACTTTTGCCCGTACAAGTACAACAGTAATGTTGTCATGACCATTGTAATCGTTTGCCATATCAATTAAATTCTTAACACCGCTTTCTAAGTTAGCGTCAGAACCGATCAGGGGAAGTAAGTGAGTTTGCCAATGAGTTTCTAGTAAATCATTATCTGATAAACCATCCGATGCCAAGACAAATAAGGTATCTTCGGCGATCTCGAAAAACTCCACATCAGGAACAATTAGGCTTTCATCGCGAGGGCCAAGGGCTTGAGTGAGTTGATAGGCATCTGGACGGGCGTAAGCCACACTGGCTTCCACTCCTCGAGAGATTTCCCGTTGACCTACTTCATGATCTACCGTGATTTGTTCTAGACCTCCTTTACGAGTCAGGCGGTAGAGGCGGCTATCGCCCACATGAGCTACAGCAGCTTGAGTATCTTGAATGAGAAGCATGACTAGAGTAGTACCCATGCGCCCGACACCAGAACGGGCATCTTGTTGATTGACACTGTAAATTGATTGGTTGGCTTGTCCCACTGCTTCGCGGATTTGGTCTTCTGTGGGCAATTCATTATCAATCCAATGAGTTTGAAAATATTGTCGCACCGTATTAACGGCCAAGGCACTTGCTACTTCTCCGCCAGCGTGTCCTCCCATACCATCGCAAAGAATATACAAAGCACGAGCCTGCACACTACGGCTATTGGGCAATTCCAGCTTGTTAATTTTGGTATCAATGCCAAAGTAGTCTTCGTTGTGATGCCGCTGACGCCCTACATCGGTGAGTCCGGCGTGTTCCAAGCTGATTAACTGCATTGGCAGCACTACTGTAGGTAGGTCATCACTTTTGGTACTGTAATCTTCTTCTGGTTTGTCTAATTGCAAGATGGTGGGCGAATTAGTTGTTTGATTTTCAACAGGAGTGAAATTTAACTCGCTAACACTAGAATTTGGTTGTGGTTCCGTTGGTTGTAGTTCAGTGGCGATCGCCTGCAAACGTGTTTGCAACTCCAACAGTGTCTCAATCTTACCTATTTCCAGATCTCCTAACAGTTGTAACAAAGAGCCAAATTGCGTACGTTGAGATTCTCGAAATAGCTTCTGCCAAACACGTCCCAAAGCTGCAATTGTGGGAGGTTCTTCAGATGTAGCAGATGCTTGGTCAGCACTATTGCTGTTTAGTGGTTCCACGTACAACATTTGTAGTGCCACTGCTTGGTCTTCATCTAACCGTAGATTCGACAACTCTAAAAGACTATGACAACAATTAAGTGGTTCTAGCAGTGCCCAAAGTCGCGTCATCTGATAAAAACAGTTGACCATCTGCAAAGAACTTGTTGTTTCCTCACACCACAAATCCAGTAAATAAGGCCAATCAGAGCGGTCTTCGATAAGTACTACTTGTATATCATCCTGCTGCCATGCATCATGAATCGGCGGTATACCTTGGTGAACCTGGGGTTGTAGGATAAGATAAGCTTTCGCTAGGGAAGGAAAACCATCAGTATCCATTAATGATGGAGCTACCAGCCCTTGAGACTGATTAGTTACCATTGCCTCAAGCAGCGAAATTTGATACGGCTGGCAATCTAAAACTTGCACGCATACCCAAGTATTGGTGGGTATTTCCTCCAAGTTTGGCAGCGGTTCTAGCAGTTGATAGCGCTGTTGTTGATCTAAGTAAGTGCCTTCTGGGAGAAGAGATGGGGTGTAGACGCCTTCTGGGGGGCTTCCCGTAGGGTTGGGGTTATGGGGCTTCTGTGATAAGGTGGTGGGATGTTGGGGTGATGGGGTGAAATCTTTCTCCCCATCTCCCGATCTCCCCATTTCCCGATCTCCCCATTTCCCGATCTCCCCATCATCTTTCTCCTCATCTCCCAATCTCCTTACCTCTCTCTCAACAGAAGGTATCTTCGCTGCTTCCCCAGGTTGAGAATTTTCTTCCTTTGTAATAATTGCCAACCAAACTCTGCCACATTCTGCGCCGCAGTTATGGCACTTTTGTGCATTCACAGGTACTTCTGCATTGCATTCAAAACAGACCTTGTGGGTCAGAGAGGCCCCACAGTTTTGACAGAATTTGTTGGAATTGGGGTTTTCAAATTTACACTGAGGGCAAATCAGCATTGTGGAAGTTCCTTAATTCCCGCTCCAAGGTGCTTCTAGCCACTAAGATCAAATGTGCCACAATATAGCAGGTTCTGCCTCCAGTAGAACTACAAATGATTGTAATTTCACAAGTGAATTTTTGTGGCAGTTTTAATTTTTACGCATACTAACTGTATATTTCATATCTAGGCTAGTTAATTTTTCACAATAACTTGCCGGACTAGGGACAAGGTGAGAATTATAAATGATGAATGCTGAAAATTTTATAATTCATAATTCATAATTTTTATTCCCTAGTCCCTGTTAGAGTGGTAGTTGAATCGTAAAACAAGTACAGTTTGAATCACTTTCTGCCTTGATAGTTCCTCCCAAGTATTTAGTCAGTTTTTGTACCAGGGCTAATCCCAATCCTGTACCTCCCTGCTTCCAAGGATCGTTACTGGGAATGCGGTAAAACTTCTCGAAAATCCGCGGCAATTCCGAGGCAGGGATTTCTACACCAGAATTACTTACCTGTAGTTGAATACAGTTAGATTTTGATTCCGCGGCAACGAGAATATCTGCACCCGGAGGGCTGAATTTACAAGCGTTTGTAAGTAGTTCTATGATAATGCGTTCCAGACTGAATGGGTCGCAAATTAAAGCAGGAAGATTGTCAGGTATGCTAAGTTGTAAATTGTGCAAGTAACAATTGCGGTTACGTGCTTGAAATAGCTCTATTACTCGCTCTAACCACTCCTGAACTTGAACTGTCTCCAACACCAAAGGTTTAGCACTTGTATCCAACCGCTGCAAATCCAGAAAGTTGTTGATCAGGTTAATTTCTCGCTCACACTCGTTGTTTAAAATTTGGAAGTAGCGAGCCACTTTTGAGCGTTCTGTATCTGGCTTTGTCATTTCTAGTAGTAGATTTTGCTCTTGATTGAGTGCAATTCCCAGCATCTGTATCGCCATTTTCATGTTAGTTAGCGGCGTCCTGAGTTCATGGGAAACAGTGCTGAGAAACTCATCTTTGAGGCGATTGAGGTTTTCCATTTCCTCTAATTGCGCCTGTGCCGATTTTTGGCTTTCTTTGAGAGCGACTTCTGCTAATTTTCGTTCTGTAATATCTATAGCTGAACCAATATAACCAGCAAAGTTGCCACTTGGAGTAAACCGAGGAACTCCTGTATTTAAAATCCAACGATACTCACCATCAAAACGCTTGAAGCGATATTCAAGCTGAAATCGCGTGTATTTATGAAAAGCAGATTCGTAAGTTTGGGTACATAAATTTTTGTCTTCTGGATGAATTCCTTCTAGCCAGCCTAGTTCTTGTTCTTCCTCCTTGCTGCGTCCAGTAAATTCTAACCAAGACTGATTAAAAAAGTTACATAAACCATCAGAACCAGCCATCCACAACATCACTGGTGCGGTGTTGGCCATAATTTGAAAGCGCTGTTCGCTTTCTCGTAAGGCGTCTTCAGAAAGTTTATGGACTGTGATATCCTCACAAACCATTAGAATCAACGGATTTTCCTTTCCAGATGGTAAAATCCGTGCTACCACTTTTACCCATTCCATCTTACTGTTAGGACAGTTCAAGCGAAATTCCCGATTGAAAACTTCGCTCTCTTGCGAACCCCCAAATAACCCCATCAATCCATCAGATAACCTTTGTTGTTCTGAGCAAGCAAATAAGTTAAAAACAGGCTGTTGTATTAATTCCTCCGGAGAATAACCAAGGCTGTTTGCACCAAAATGGTTGACAGATAGTATTATCCCAGTTTTGTCAATGCTTAAGTACACACAAGGTGTATTTTCATACAATTTGCGATACCATAAAAGTTCTTCTTGGGTACTACGCCAGATTTCTGGTGTGCAAACTTCTAGGTCAAAGGTTCGTTCTGGCACGATTTCCAAGCGTCCAGGTGTTACAGGCACTATGTTATGTTGTTGTTGGCAAGCGTGATGCCAGCTAGATGGCTGATTAAGGCTCATAAGACTTAAACTTGCACCCAAGCGCTGGTGTTAACTAGGGGGTTAAAAAGAAAAGAATATTATACTGCTTATAGCGTAATTTTCGTGAAAAAAGCGAATAAAAACTTATGTAAAGCGCATAATCTCTGTATTGTGTAAATTGCTTCAATTTTTATCCAAAAATTAGACCTACAGAATTTTTAGCAACATATCTTGAAAAACAAGAAGGCATAAATAAGTCAAGAGTCAAAAGTCAAAAGTCAAGAGTTAATGGTTATTCCCCCACTCTCCCCCTCTCCCATTCCCTAAGTAATCAAGCCTTTTTGCCGACTTGACGGGTTGGCTTGAGAGGTCAAATTATGTAATAGTTTCAGTTCATTTGATGTCAGATCGCGCCATTGGCCTGGTTGCAGACCATCTAAATGTAAATGAGCGATCGCAAACCGCACAAGTCGTAAAGTCGGAAACCCCACAGCGGCTGTCATCCGTCGTACTTGCCGATTTTTTCCTTCTGTTAAGGTCATCTCCAACCATGCAGTTGGTACATTTTTGCGAAATCTGATCGGCGGCTCGCGATCGGGTACTATAGGTTCTTGACTTAACAGCTGTACCTTTGCTGGTCGAGTACGGTAATCTTGTATCGCTACACCTTCTTCTAACTTTTTGAGTGCAGTAGCATCAGGGATTCGTTCTACCTGCACCCAGTAACTGCGTTTATGTCCAAACCGAGGATTCAAGAGGCGATATTGCAATTGTCCGTAGTTCGTCAAAAGCAACAAACCTTCGCTGTCCCAGTCCAAACGCCCCACTGGATACACATCAGGAATCGAAATATAATCCTTGAGTGTGCTGCGAGTGGGAGTATCTTTTGTAAACTGGCTGAGGACGCCATAGGGTTTGTAGAAAAGAAGATATCGATAGTGGTTAGTCATTTGTCATTGGTCATTGGTCATTTGTCATTTGTTGGTGGTTGGTGGTTGGTGATTGGTTGTCTCCCCATCTCCCACTCTCCCACTCTCCCACTCCCCTACTCCCCCATCACTCCACTTACCGTCTCCATATTGACAGAATCAGCAAGGGTTTAGGTATTTCAATCTAGACAATAGAGTGAGGAGTTGATTATGGCAAGTTTCAAGATATGCCGTTGGTATTTCTTGTTCCTGGCAGGTGCTTTATTGGTACAAGAGTTGACACTAGTACAGCCCACCGCTGCTAAAACTGTACAAGTCAACAAAGGCAAAATCAATGGTGTATCTTTTCATCGGGTGATTGTTGATCTCACTGACTCTAATACTTTCGTCACTATTGGTTTAGCAAACAATGCACGTGTTGCTAACTCAGCACGGCGTAGTAGTGGTGACGAAGAATTTAGTAAGATGGTAGCTCGACATCGTGCTGCGGTTGTTGCTAACGGTACATTTTTCGCCAAGAATCGCCGGAAAAGTGTCATGGGCAACATGGTAGCAGGAGGAAGATTCCTCAAATATAGTAGATGGGAAAATTATGGTACTACGTTAGGTTTACGAGTGGGAAACAAACCTGAAATGGTGACGGCACGGGTTGATGGTAAACCAAAATGGAGAGAGCATTGGTTTTCAATCACTAGTGGCCCCAGACTGCTGAGACGGGGAAAAATTTGGCTCAAACCAAGACGAGAAGGTTTCAAAGATCCGCATGTGTTAGGTACAGCTAAACGTACGGCGATTGGATTTCCTGCTAGTGGTAAAAAGCTGATTATAGTGAGTTTCAATCAAAAACTGACTTTAGAACAAATGGCGCGAGCAATGAGAGCTCTTGGTTGCTACGAAGCCATGAATTTAGATGGAGGAACATCGAGGGCGTTAGCCGCCAGAGGAAAAATTATAGTCCGTGCCAGACGACCTCTAACTAATGTGATTGTAGTATATGATGCCAAGCATCCAGCTCCCGCAGCATTGCGTCGGTCATGGATAAGGTTTCAGAAGCGCAAGCGTGCCCTACATCGCACTAGATAAATTGCGTAAAATGCTACATTATTTACTAACTTTTATCAGCTTCAATACTCAGGGTAAGAGCATCTCAATCAGGCTTGACACAAGGAATCAGAAGAATCTAAAGTGTTGCTAATGAAAAAACAATTGAGAACCTGAACCATATAATTGTTATCCATAGCAGTGCGTT